>JAADGJ010000102.1:13927-47240 GCA_013152435.1 Chloroflexota bacterium
CCCCTCACCTGCCCCGTGGGGCCGGAGGCCACCGGCCAAAGCCCCAACCAGGCAGGTAAAGGGCGAGAAAAAGAGTTTTTCTGCGGAGGGGAAGCCCCTCCGCACCTCCCCTTTCAGGTGCGACCGCTCTATTTCGAAGAGCGGCTTCCTACGCCGTATGACGCACCTCGGGCCGTCGCCATAGCGCCCACAGGCCCATGGCGAGGCAGGCCAGCGCGCCCACCGTGACCGCCGTCGGCGCTCCCCATCGGTCGGCGATGGCGCCCGCCTGGAGCCCACCCAACTGTGTGAGCCCCATGCCCGCCCACATCCACGTGCTCAACACCCGGCCGCGTAGCTCATCTGGCACCAGGCTCTGGATGAGCGTGTTCCCAGTGGTGTTCTGCATGATCATGGCGAACCCCGCGCAGGCGAGGGCGACCAGCGCCAGGGGGAACCAGTGCAGCTGGGCGAAGACCAGGAGCACGAGGGGCAGGCCGAGGTTGCCCACCGTGAACAGCCATCCCCGGCTGCGATAGCCCTGCAGCGAGGCCAGCAACAGGCCGCTGGTCAGCGCTCCGACGCCGATGGCCCCCGTCATCAGCCCCAGCCCTTCCGGCCCTACATTCAGGACGTCACGGGCGAACACGGGCAGCAGCGTGATGTAGGGGATGGCGAAGAGGCCGCTGGCGCCGAACAGGGACAGGATCGTGAAGATCACGCGATCGTGCGCGATGTAGGCCAGCCCCTCACGTAGATCGGACAGGGGCGATGTGCGCCGGGGAGCGTGCGGCCTGGTGTCCAGGCGCAGGGAGGCCAGGGCGGCGATCACCGGCAGGAAGCCGAGCCCGTTCAGGAGGAAGCATCCGGCGATGCCGACGCGGGCGATGAGGAGGCCGGCCAGCGGGGGGCCAATGATGCGGGCCATGTTGAAGGCGGATGAGTTGAGCGCGACGGCGTTCATCAGGTCGTCTTTGCCCACCATGTCCACGACGATCGCCTGGCGGGCGGGCCCGTCGTAGGCGTTCACCACGCCCATCAGCACGACGATCGCGATGATATGGGTGACCTGGATGCGCCCGCTGGCCGTGAGGGCGGCGAGGATCAGAGCCAGCAGCATGGCCGAGCTCTGAGTGGCCAGCAACAGACGGCGTCGGTCCACGCGGTCCGCCGTCACCCCGGCGAACAGGCCCAACAGCATGACGGGGATGGCACCGGAGAAGCTCACCACGCCCAGCAGGAAGGGGGAATCGGTCAGTTGCAGGACCAGCCAGCCCTGCGCCACGCGCTGCATCCAGTTGCCGACCAGGGTGATCAGCCGGGCGCTCCAGAAGAGGCGAAAGTCGCGATGCCGCAGGGCGATGAACGTATGGGGTAGATGGCGGCGCAGGCGATCCCTTTTACTGCGCAGCCACTCGCGCCGCCCGAGGGGATGGGGCGTACGTGTTCCTGCCGCTTTGTTGGGGGAGTTCGAGCTCTCCGTATGTGATGGCATTTTGCATATGGATGAGCATAGACGGCCCTCGTTGGAGAACCGCTAGGCGTTGCCCTCCCCGTTCTCGTCCTGGGCCATAGACGCCCTCGCCTGCTCCAGGACCGACGCCAGCGCCCGCGTGGCGATGAGTGCCATCAGCCCCGGCCAGACCAGGATCAACAGCACCGGCAGGATCGCGCAGAGGATCGTCAGGATCAGGGCCAGGAGAAAGACCCCCAGTGTGAACAGCGGCTGAGCCAGCGCCAGGATCGCGGCGTTACGCACCGCCGAGAGCGCCTTGGGCTCCCGTTGCTCGAAGAGCAGTGGGAAGAGGTACAGCTGGGCGACCGCCCACAGGATCAACACGTAAATCCAGATAATGGTGATCAGCCGAAGCCAGTTGGCGAATCGTGAGTAGAAGAAGAGGTTGATAACGACGGTAACCACGATCACCAGATCCAGGATGCCCAGCCTCAGGCTGGGAAGGAAATACTCCCGCACGGCCTCTTTGAAGAAGCCGAAGTCCACTCGGAGTTCGTGGGCGATGCGATATCCCACATAGCAAAGCCCGGCCGTGAGCGGAGCCACGGGGATGACGGCGATCACGAGCAGCGGCAGGATCAGCCACCACTCCAGGCTTCGCGCCAGCGGGATGACCAGCACCGTAACCAGGATCACCGGCAACCACCAGACCACGCTGAGCGGGACGAAGAGGAACATCTCGTCGTAGAAGTCTCGAATGCTACGGGCGACGGTGCGCAAAGATCGCAACGGTTCCCTCCCTATTCATGCTGAGCCAGTCTCAGGCGGACGAAGAGCCAGGGGGCCCACCAGATCGCGGCCATCCCGGCCAGGATGTATCGTGCGAATCGCAGGGCGGAGTCCAGTGTCGCGTCCAGATTCGCGGGCAGGATCAGCTTGGGCCCCTGCCAGAACAGGACGACGACGAGCCCGCCCAGGAGGAATCTCGCCGCTCGTTGCCACCATGGGCCCCACACCTGGAACCGCACGTAGCGCCGCTCCGCGATCAGCCCCAGGCTGATGCCCATCAGGAAACCCATATCCCTGGCGGCCGCGGCGGAGGGATACAGGAGCACGGATCCGCCTTCCCGGGTGAGCTGCTCCGCGGGGTGTACCAGCCAGAGGACGCTGGGGATCAGGACGGCCAGGGCGATCTGGTATCGAATCGGCAGCTCTTGCAGCCGCCGGATCAAGACCGGGGCCAGGCGCTGGTAGGCGATCAGGAAGATCAGGCCGAGGATCAGCCCACCGATGACATCGTGGGGAAAATGGACGCCCAAGTAGATGCGTGAGAAGGAGACCAGCAGGATGATCGCCCCGGCCAGCGCCCAGGCGATGGGCCGCCGGATCTGATCGGCCAGATATCCCCACACGACCACCGCTTCCTGGGCATGGGCGCTGGGGAACCCCGGTGATTCCTCCGGGCGCAGGATGCGCAGCCCTTCGGCGGCCGGGCGGGGCAGGCGGAGCGTGTTCTTCAGGAAGGCGTTGAAATAGTCACACGTCAGCAGCAGATAGGCCAGATTCTGCCCGATTCGCCGGTCCACGCACCAGAAGACGAAGGCCACGAGCGGCACCAGGAAGAGATCCACCCCCAGATAGGTGGCCGTGAGGAAGAGCTGATCCAGAAAGGGGTTCGCCCACCGTTGTACGGCGAGGATGAACGCGATCCCGCCCGGCATCAGCGAGGATAACCAGTCATGCATCGGTGTTCCCCCTCCTCCTACTGGCCACCCCCCTGCTCAATGGGGTGCGTCGTTATCGGACACGCAGTGGCTGAGCGGGCGATTCCCGACCCTCCGTCTTAATCGCCTCGGCCTCGGCCAGCATGGCGGCCGCGCTCTCCCGTCCCGGCGCGGTGGATGCCCCCAGCATCGCCGCCAGTTCGGCCACGCGCTCATCGCCCTCCAACCGGCGGACGTGGGTGACGGTGCGGTCTCCCTCCACCGCCTTGCTCACGTGATAGTGGGTGTCCCCGTAGGCCGCCAGTTGCGGTAGGTGGGTGACGCAGAGCACCTGATGTCCGACGCCCTCCGGGGCGCCGGCGCGGGTCAGCCCCCAGAGCTTGCGGCCGACCACGGCCCCTACCCGGCCGCCGATGCCCACGTCGATCTCGTCGAAGATCAGGGTGGGTGTCTCGTCCGCCCGGCTCAGGACCGTCTTCAGCGCCAGCATTAGCCGGGCCGTCTCGCCGCCGGAGGCCACCCGGACCAGCGGCCGCAGCGGCTCCCCGGGGTTCGCCGAGATCAGGAACTCCACCTGGTCCAGGCCGGTCGCATCGAAGGCCACGCGGCGATCCCCCACATAGGCGCCCTGTGGGTCCTCTCGCCACCGCAGGTCCACGCCGAAGCGGGCGTGCTCCATGCGCAGGTCGGCGAGCTCTCGCTCTACCTCTTGAGCCAGCCGCTGGCCGGCCTCCCGCCGCGCGGCGGACAGCCGCTCTCCCAGCTCTCCGATCTCGTGGAGCAGGCGTTCCTCTTCCCCCTCCAGCTCGGCGATCCGCTCCTCCGAATGCGTGATCGTGTCCAGCTCGGCCTGAGCCCGCTCGGCGAAGGCCAGGATCTCCTCAATGGAATCCCCGTACTTGCGTTTGAGGTTGTAGATCAGGTCCAGCCGCTCCTCGATCTGGGCCAGGCGCTGGGGGTTGAACTCGATCCCGTCCTGGTAGCGCCGCACGTCCCGGGCCAGATCCGCCAGCTGGTAGGAGAGGTCCTCGATCTGCTGCCGAACGGCTTCCATGTCGGGGTCGATGCGGGCCAGCTGGGTGAGTGCCTGCGTCGCCTGGCCCAGCAAGTCGATGGCCGACATCTGTTCGTCGGCGCCCTCCTCCAGCGCCTGGGCCACCTCGGTGGCCAGCAGCATCAGCCGCTCCGCGTTCGCCAGCCGACGGCGCTCCGATTCCAGCGCCTCCTCCTCGCCCGGCTCCAATCGGGCGGCGGTGATCTCCTGCACCTGGTAGGTGAGGAGGTCGATGCGCCGGGCCAGCTCTCGCTCGTCGCGTCGCAGGTCGGCCAGCTCGGCCCTCACCCGGCGGAGATCGCTCACCAGGCGGGCCATCTGCGCTCGCTCCGCCTCCAGGCCCGCGTAGCGATCGAGGAGGTTCACGTGCTCCCGCACGCGCAGCAGGCTGAGATGCTCGCCCTGGCCGTGGATATCGACCAGATGCTGGCCGATGTCTCGTAGCAGCGAGAGCGCCACCGCCCGGCCGTTGACGCGGCAGATGTTGCGACCGTTGCGGCGCACCTCTCGGGCCAGGATCAGCAGATCGTCCTCCCCCTCCAGGCCCTCCGCCTCCAGGATCGGGTGGATCGCCTCCGCCCGCGGTCCGAGCAGGAAGTGTCCCTCGATCTCCGCTCGATCGGCGCCGGCCCGGACGAAGTCCGTGGAGGCGCGTCCGCCCAACAGCAGGCTGACCGCGTCGATGATGATGGACTTGCCCGCGCCGGTCTCGCCCGTCAATACGTTCAGGCCGCGATCAAACCGCAAGGACAGGTTTTCGATAATGGCGAAATTTCGGATATTCAGCTCTACCAGCATATCAACCGCTTCACGCGTCCCAATCCGAGGAGTCCTTCTTCCACTCTAAGAGCGTGTCTAAGCATTTAACCGAAAAGATATCTGAGGGGCTCCCTCAGCTATCGGCTCTACAGGGGGAGGTGTGAAGGGGACCTTCCCTCCACGGAAATCTCGCTTTTCCGGCCTGCACCTGCCTTTCTCGGCTCTTCCCGAAGGGCCCAGGCCGAGGCCAGGCAGGTCGAAGGCAAAAGAAGGGCTTTTTCCGGAGGGGCTCCGCCCCTCCGAGCCTCCCCACAGCAGAAGCAACAGCATTTCTCAGACGCACTCTAATCTATCAGCGCAATCGCGCGTAGACGGTGCTGAGCGCCAACGCCAGGAAGAGCAGCGTGGAGATGTTAAACAATGGGAATACGCCCAGCACCAACAGAAGGGCGACGCTGCCGACGATGGCCCCCAGCGCCGTCCCGACGCAGGCGACCAGCCAGAGGTAACGACCGCGCCTGCGCGCCACCGCCTTGCGGATGATCTCGGCGAGGGATCCCCCCGCCGCTGGCCCCAGGAACAGCGCGATCCAGATCCCCCAGAACCCGAACATCCCCGCCACCCAGCCGGCGATCGGCGTGGCGATGGCGGCCACCAGGAAGCCCACCACCCCCGCGATGGGGTAGTCGGCCGCGCCGGCGGTGTAAAACGAGGACTGCACCTGATTGATGCAGTCCAGGCATCGATATCCCACATCTGTCAGCCGCACGCAGTCGATGCAAACGGGCCGGCCGCATTTGTTGCATCGCAGCAGCGTCTCCCGGTTGGGGTGATTGACGCAGTACATGACCTCCGGTTCGGCCGCCGATTCCACCGTGTGTTGGTGGTCATCTTCCGGCTCCCTTTGCCGATCCAGCCAGGCAAGCCCTGCCTGCGCCTGGGCGTTGTCCGGATCCAGGGTCAGCACCCGCTGAAAGCAGGCCCGTTTTCGCTCGACGTCATCCACGGCGCCTGCCAGGCCCAGCCAGGCCTCCACGCTCTCCGGGGCCATCTCCGTCGCCTGCTCGAACAGGCGGCGGGCCTCCTCCCGGGCGCCGGCACGCGCGGCCGCGTCGCCCTCCCTGATCAAATCCTCCAGGCTTACAGTTGCCATCGCAGTCGGTCCATCAGCTCCCGATAGAAATATTTTCGATCTCGCAGGCGCACGAAGTGGGCGACGTGGGGGCTGGAGGTCACCTCCACGCGATCGCCATTGCTCAGGTCGACCCGAAACTGGCCGTCGATGGTCAGGATGGTCTCATGGTCGCTGTTCACATCCAGCTTGACGGTGGCCCCTTGGGAGAGCACGATCGCCCGATCCAGGCTGAGGTGCGGCGCAATAGGGATGAGCAGGATGTTCTTCAGCTCCGGCGGCAGGATGGGGCCGCCGCATGCCAGCGCGTAGCCGGTGGATCCTGTGGCCGTGGATACGATCACGCCATCGGCCGCGTAGGTGGTCAGATACTCGCCGTCCACATACGTGGGGATGCGGACGATGCGCGCCAGCTTCCCGCGGCTCACCACGACGTCGTTCAGCGCCTCGTAGTGGTGATGATGGGGCTGAATCGCGGCCCTGTGGTGGACGGTCACGTCCAGCATCATGTGCTCTTCCATCCAAAACTGGCCATCCAGGACGCGCTCCAATGGCTCTTGCCAGCCGGTGGGCTCGATCTCCGCCAGGAAGCTGAGGCGTCCCATCTTCACGCCCAGGATGGGGACGTCGAAGCGGGCGCCCATGCGCGCCGCTCGCAGCATCGTGCCATCGCCGCCGAGGGTGATGACCAGGTTCGCCCCGGGCAGTAGCGAGGTCACGGAGGGCTCATCCCAGGCGGAGGCCAGCCACGGGTGGCCTCCACGGCTGCGAATGACGGCAGCCATCTCCAAGGCGAGAGTTTGCGACTCCGGCTTGCGCGGGTGGTGCAGGATGCCCACTCGCCAGCCATCCGCCCGGGCTTGTTGAGTAGCTCCGGGGGCGGTTGCCGGGCTCTCGTCTACCATGGATGCCCTGCCTCCACGCGTCTCCTCAGCTCGGCAGCGATCTCCCCTTCAACTCGATCCACCTCGCAGTCCGCCTCCCGCAGCAATTGCTCGATCTCCGCGGATACGGCGCGATCGTCCCCCAGGATGGTGACGTGGCGAGCGGCCATCGCCTGCTCCACATCAGTGCCTGTCTCCGGCTGGAATCGCGCCGCGTAGCGCATGGCGGCCGCCAGCTCCTCCTGGCCCGCCGATAGATCGCCGACGAGTACGTAGTGATCGATGGTCTTGGCCGGCGGTTGCGGCGAGGCTGGCAGGACCAGCTCCACTTCCACCGGCTGTTCTCCGGTCACCTGGATGCCCGTCTGGCGCACCTCCGTGCCCACAACCCAGAGGCTATACTCTCCCGGCGGAAGCCCCTCGAAGCGGAATCGCTCGTTCGCGTCCACGGTGGTCGTGCGCGGCTCGTCGGGGCCCTCCAGGCGCACCTGGCGCCCGGCGCCTCGCACGACGCGTCCCATGATGATCCCCGGCGGGAGCGGCTCCTCCTGCTGAAACTCCACCCACATCACGCGGCTGGCGGGCACCTGCACGGTAGCCCGGACGCCCAGTCCCTCGGGCTCCACGTAGTAGGTCCCCGCGCCGAGAGGGGCGAACTCGCAGGCATAGGGGCCGTATTCCGCTTTGCTGCCGGTGCGCTGGGTGATCCCCACCCATCCATCGGTCCACAGGCGCACGGGCAGATCCCGCTTCCCCTCCACCGAGCATCGTACCACGGAGAACCCGGGCCCGGGTCCCCCATCCCGCGTCGAGAAGGTCCAGCCGGAGGCCGGCAGCGCCAGCTCGATCACCCATTCGTTTCGTCCGTCCAGGATGATGCCGTCCCGGGTCACGCTGCTGTCCACCACTACCAGGCGATAGGTCCCGGCCGCCAGGTGATCGAACCGGAACTTCTCCTGGTCATCGACCGTGGTCTCGTAAGGGCCGCCCGGCCCCTCCAGACGCAGGCGGCGCCCCGCCCCGTTGATCACCCGGCCGCGCACGACGCTGACGGCCTCCGGAGGCGCCGTCAACGTGAAATCCACGGTCACCCGGTTTCGCCCGTCCAGGACGATGCCGGTCCGGGCCCGGTCGCTGTCCGCCACCGCTACCTGATAGATGCCCGGCCCCAATCCCTCGAACCGGTACATCTCATCCTCGCCTACGGTGGTCTCCAATTCCCCACCATCCCAGGTCAGGATGATGGTGCGTCCCGCCCCACCGCTGACGCGACCCTGGATCACGCTCTCCTGGGGCGTTGGGGAGGGCTCCTCCACTTCCGCCTCGGAGAAGGTGACCATGAGCACGCGGCCGCTGTCCAGGTGCACTTTGGCCTGTATCCCCAGCCCCTCCGGCTCGATGAAGTAATCGCCGCCGCCCAGCGGGGCGAACTCGCATGCATAGGGTCCGTACTCCGTCTTCGTCCCGGTGCGGGCGATGATCCCGCCCCAGCCCTCGGCCCACAGGCGCACGGGCAGGTTCAGGCGCCCCTCCACGGAGCAGCGGATGATGGAGAACCCCGGTCCCACCCCCTCATCACGCACGGTGTATCCCCAGCCGGGCACGGCCAGGTCGATGACCACGATCCGCTCCCCGTCCAGTTCGATCCCGTCTCGCCGCACGTCCGTGCCTTCGATCGCCAACGTGTAGGTGCCGGCGGGCAGCTCCTCGAAACGATAGCTGCCGTCCAACCCGACCTCGGTACGGGCCTCCCAATCGTCTCGGCTCAAGACCAATGTGCGGCCGGCGCCGTTGCGCACGGTGCCATGGATCACACTGTGCCGCGGCCGGATGACGACGCCGCTGAGGTCGAAGTCCAGGACGACGGGGGGATCGCCAGGCCGCACGGAGACCGTGCGGGCGATCTCCGTGCCGTCCACGTGGATGGTGTACTCCCCTTCCGGCAGCCCGGTGAATCGGTACGATTCGTCGGGCGCGACGATGGTGGAGAGTTGCCAGTTAGGGCCTTGCAGGATCAGCCGACGACCGGCTCCCTGGCGCACGTGCCCCTGGATCGTCCCGCCAGTCGCCGCCCCGCCGCTCCAGGGCCGTTCCTGCTTGGGCTCGGCCTTCAGAGCGTCCACGATGGGCAGGCGGCCCTGGGGCCATCGGCTGGAGTACCAGGCCTGTCCCTCCCAGGGAGCGGCCCAATGGCCCAGCACGTAGTTGCCGATCAGCCAGAAGGCCGAGCAGAAGAAGTAGTCCGGGGCAGGGGGAAGGCGCTGGCTGGTGCCCATGAGCGCCCGGCAGACCTCGAGCGTTTGCTCCATATGCAGGCGGGGTGTGGTCGCCGGATAGCGGGGATCCGCATCCTCGCCGACGATCCATCCGCCCTCCGTGGCCAGCACCGGCAACGATCGGCCGAGGTGTCGGCGTACCAGGGCATCAAAGAACTCGTAGGAGCGCCAGCAGGATGCGTCATCCATGATGGTATCGCCGGGGTTAGCATGCTCCGCCCGCAGCCGATTGACCTCCTCCAGGCTCCGGCCGTTCCAGGCATCCCTTCCCCAGCGCTCCGCCCGGATGGCCTCGTAGAACTCGCGGGTGTACGGAGCCCCTCGCTGGTTCCCCGGGTCGTCCGGATACTCCGGAGGGTGGTTGACGGCGTAGTTGTGCACTGCCTGCCACACGGGCCCCTGGAGGATATCGACCCTCCCCAGCTCCACGATCTTGCCCACGATGTCCCAGCGGCTGCCGGTGGCCAGCGCGGGGATGGCCGGGTAGCCGCCGCGCTCCAGGATGCGCTCCATATCGATGATGGCGTTGCGGGCGACGATCTCCAGCGCGTTCGGGGGGATGTAACCGCCGGCCCACTCCACGCCCAGGTCCGGCTCGTTGTTGAACTCGAAGTATCGCACCCCCCGGGCCACGTATTCCTCGACGAACCGGAGCTCTCGCTCGCCCAGGGTGCCGGGATTGGGCTCCGGCCGGTAGATTCGCACGATGGGCATGATATCGTGGGCCAGCAATAGCTCGGCGAAGCCGAGCCCGCCATCATGGTTGGCGATCTTCACCCACTTCACGCCCATCGCAATCAGCTCGGGGAGCCACTCGTCGCGAATCCGTCCCAGGCCGATGGCGGCCGGGTAGCCCGCGCTCCAATGGATGCCGATGCCGGTGTCTCCGCTGGGCCGAGGATACTCGTGGAGTTCCATGGTCAGAGCCCCTCCGCGTGTGCCTGTCCTGGGCGTTCGCTAGGATTGGGGTGCGTCGGTCGCAGGGGAGGAGGCCAGCCTCTCTTGTAGCCAGGCGATGACCCGGTCCCGTCGGACGGTCTCCTGAGTGCTATCCCGTAGGTCTCGCACGGTGACCACGCCGGCGGCCAGTTCGTCGTCGCCCAGGATCAGCGCGTAGCGGACGCCGGCGCGGTTGGCGGACTTCATCTGGGCCTTCAGGCTGCGCTGCCCGAAGCCGAAGAGGGTCGACAACCCCGCCTCTCGCAGTTCCGACGTCAATCGGAACGCCTCCAGCCGGGTGGCGGGGCCCACATGGGCCACGAACAGCACGGGCTTGGGCAACGGAGGCGGCTCGATCCCCTGTTCCTTCATCGTCAGGATCTGGCGCTCGATCCCGGACCCGAAGCCGATGCCCGGTGTGGGTGGCCCTCCCAGCTCCTCGATGAGCCCATCGTAGCGGCCGCCGCCGCATACGGCGTTTTGCGCCCCGATCCCTTCGGCGTAGATCTCGAAGACGGTTTTGGTGTAGTAGTCCAGGCCGCGTACCAGCCGGTGATTGAGCGTGTAGGGCATCTCCAGACCGTCCAGAAACGATCGCAAGTCCGAGAAGTGGGTCGCGCACTCCTCGCACAGGTGGTCCGTGATCTTCGGCGCGTGGGCAATGACCGGCTGGCATTGCGCGTTCTTGCAGTCCAGCACGCGCAGCGGGTTCCGCTCCAGGCGTCGTTTGCAGTCCTCGCAGATCTCGTCCGTGTGTTGGCGGTAGTAGGCGACCAGTTCCTTCAGGTAAGCCGGCCGACATTGGGGACATCCGGTGCTGTTGATCTGCAGGGAGAGCCCGCGGAACCCGAGTCGCTTAAACAGATGCCAGGCGACGGAGATGACTTCGGCGTCCACGGCCGGGTCCTGTTCCCCGATCACCTCGACGTTGAACTGGTGATGCTGTCGGTATCGCCCTGCCTGCGGGCGTTCGAAGCGAAATACGGGGCCGATGGAGTAAAGCTTGACCGGCTGCGGCCGCACCCGCATCCCGTTTTCCAGATAGGCGCGCATGATGCCCGCTGTGAACTCCGGGCGTAGGGTGATCTCCTCGCCCCCCTTGTCCCGGAAGGAGTACATCTCCTTGTCGACGATATCGGTGCCCTCCCCCACGCCACGCACGTAAAGGCTGGTGGCCTCGAAGATGGGGGTATCGATCTGCTCGAAGCCGAAGAGGGCGGCCGTCTCGTGGATACAGTCGATGATGTATCGCCAGTAGGGCCACTCCTCTGGCAGGATGTCGTGGGTTCCTCGCGGTGCTGTATACAACGTACGTATCCCTCCAAAAAATGCTGGCTCATTATAGCCGATTTCATAGGTGATGTCTACCAGAACGGCCCTCATCCCCCAGACCCTTCTTCTCCCAAGCCCGGGAGAGGGGGGCTCAACTCTTTTGCCTGCGACCTGCCTGGCCCCGGCCTGGGTCCTTCGGGAAGGGTCGAGAAAGGCAGGTACAGGCCGGAAACGCGGGGTTTCCGTGGAGGGGACCTCCCCTCCACACCTCCCCCTGTGGAGCTGGTCGTTGAGGGAGCCCATCGGACATCTTGCCGGTAAATTTTCAGACGCGCTCTCAGGGATGGTGCGGATCGCGAGAATTGACAGCTCATGGGAGGCATGCTACACTATTTTCGCAATCGAACAATTGAAGAGTTTCGCAGGGGGAGCTGGGGGGCAACCCGGCTGAGAGGACGGCTTTCAGGATCTCTGACCCGCCGTCGACCCTTGGAACCTGACCTGGGTAATGCCGGCGTAGGGATCGCGAAGGACCATATTGGGATATTCAGGCCACCCGCCGCCCCTGGTGAGGTGGCCCTTTTTATGTATACGAGGGAACATCGTGCGAGCCATCATCTTTGCGAACGGGATCATCGAGGACTACGACGCCTGCCGGCCCCATATCCGGCCGGACGATCGGATCATCTGCGCTGACGGCGGCACGCTCCATGCCCTGGCCCTCGGCCTGCATCCTGACCTCATCGTCGGCGACCTGGACTCGCTGCCGGACGGGCGGCGGGCTGCCCTGGAAAGCTCCGGCACCCGCTTCCTCACCTACCCGGCGCGCAAGGATCAGACCGACCTGGAGCTGGCCCTGATCGCCGCGCGGGAGGCCGGCGCGGCCGACGTGCATCTGCTGGGGATCCTGGGCGGTCGCCTGGATCAGACCATCGCCAACCTGTTGTTGCTGGCTCGCGATCAGTGGGCGGACATGTCGTTGTCCCTGTCGAACGGCCCGGAGACGGCCTGGGTTGTCCGTCGCCGGGTGGAGATCGAAGGGGCTCCGGGGGATACCGTGTCCTTGATCGCCCTGACGCCGGAGGTGTCCGGCATCTACACCGAGCGTCTGGAGTATCCCCTGGTCGACGGCCGCCTGACCTTCGGATCCACGTTGGGGATCTCCAACGTTATGTTGACCGACCGGGCGAGCGTGCGCGTTCGCGATGGCACCCTTCTGGTGATTCACAGGCCGATGGAAACGTCCGATGGCGCTGGAGGGTGAGCGATCGGGCCTTGCGCGGTTGAGCATCGGAATCCCGATGCCCTTTTTCCCATCTCGCGTTTCAGCGTGATGCTATCCTACGTCTCTTGGAGGTGAATGATGCGACAATGGATCGGTTGGTTGTTACTGACAACCCTTGTGTTGGCGGCGTGCGCACAGCCGGCGGGCGGCCCCGGCCCGCTTCCGACGGCCACGCCGGCAGAGGAACCCGTCGTGGTCACGCTGATGACCCATGATAGCTTCGCGATCAGCGAGTCGCTTCTCGATCAGTTCGAGGCGGAGACGGGGGCCACTTTGAAGATCCTGCGGGCGGGCGATGCCGGGGCGGCCTTGAACCAGGCGATCCTCAGCAAGGGGAACCCGCTGGCCGACGTCTTCTTCGGTGTGGACAACACGTTCTTCGGCCGGGCGATCCAGGCGGATATCTTCGAGCCGTACGAGTCGCCGATGCTGGCCGACATCCCCGACGAGCTAGAGCTGGACCCACAGCACCGGCTGTTGCCCGTCGACTTCGGGTACGTGTGCCTGAACTACGACAAGGCCTATTTTGTGGAGAAGGGGTTGGCGGTGCCGCAGACGCTGGAGGATCTCACCAAGCCGGAGTACAAGGGCCTGCTGGTGGTGGAGAACCCGGCCACCTCCTCCCCCGGACTGGCGTTCCTCATCACCACCGTGGCCTATTTCGGCGAGGATGGGTATCTGGACTTTTGGCGCCAGTTGCGGGAAAATGATGTGTACGTCACGGACGGCTGGGAGGACGCGTACTTCGGGCAGTTCAGCGGCGGCTCCGGCGAGGGCACGCGGCCTCTGGTCGTCTCCTATGCCACCAGCCCGGCCGCGGAGGTGTACTTCAGCGAGGGCAAGCTGGATACTCCTCCCACCGGTAACATCCTGCCGGAAGGCGGAAGTTTCCGCCAGATCGAGTTCGTGGGGATCCTGAAGGGGACGAAGCATCCCGATCTGGCCCGCAAGCTGGTGGACTTCATGCTCAGCCGGCCGTTCCAGGAGGACATCCCGCTGCAGATGTTCGTGTACCCGGCCAACGAGAAGGCCGCGCTGCCGGAGCTCTTCGAGAAGTTCGCACAGGTACCCTCCGCTCCGGCCCAGATCACGCCGGAGGAGATCGACGCCGGGCGAGAGCGTTGGATCGATGAGTGGACCGCGACCGTGCTGCGATAGGTCGCTTCGGCCTCGGGATCCCGGGCGGTCCCCCTGTCGATCCTGATGCGAGGTGAGAGTTACGAACGATTCAGGAAGCATGATGCGTCGTCTGGTATGGATAGAGCGTATGGCGGCCGGGTTGCGTCTGGTGGTCTTCCTGCTCCCACTGGCCTACCTGGCCGTCTTCTTTTTCTATCCGCTCGCGGAGATCCTGCGGGTTAGCCTGGCCCCCGAGGGCGTCCTGGACCTGAGGCCCCTGCGCGTGCTGGTGACCGATGGGTATTACGCCCGTGTCCTGTGGTTCACCACGTGGCAGGCGGCGGTATCGACGGCCCTGACGTTGTTGCTGGGGCTCCCGGCCGCTTACGTCTTCGCCCGCTACCGGTTCCCCGGCAAGACCTTGCTGCGCGCGCTCACCACCATTCCCTTTGTGCTGCCCACGCTGGTGGTGGCGACTGCGTTCACCAGTCTGCTGGGGCCGCGCGGCTGGCTCAACACGTGGTTGATGGGCGCGCTGAACCTGGAGCGGCCTCCCATCCGCCTGATGCACACCATCTGGATCATCCTGCTGGCGCACGTGTTCTATAACGCCACCGTGATCGTGCGCATCGTCGGCGGGTTCTGGGCCAACCTGGACCCGCGGCTGGAGGAGGCCGCCCGGGTGCTGGGCGCCGACCGCTGGCGCACCCTCCGGCGTGTCACGCTCCCCCTGTTGCGGCCGTCGCTGATGGCCGCCTCCCTCCTCGTCTTCCTGTTCTGCTTCACGTCCTTTGGCGTGATCCTGGTGTTGGGTGGCCCGCGCTTTGCCACGCTGGAGGTGGAGATCTACCGTCAGGCCGTGCATCTCTTTCACTTGCCCGTTGCCGCCGCGCTCGCCCTGGTGCAAATGGTCATCACGTTCGTCGTCATGTCGGTGTATACCCGCATACAGGCGCGCACGGCCGTGCCGTTGAGCTTCCGCCCCCAACAGACGACGCAGCGCCATCCCCGGGGATGGCGCACGCGATGGATGCTGCTCGCGATCTTGGGGACGATGCTCGTCGTGTTGCTGGTCCCGCTCCTGTCTCTGGCGGCGCGCTCGTTCGCCACCGAGGCCGGATGGTCGTTGCGTTTCTACCGGGAGCTCTTCATCAACCGGCGCGAGTCGATCCTGTTCGTGCCGCCCATCGAGGCCGTCCGGAACTCGCTGGTCTTCGCCCTGGCGACGGTGGGGTTGTCCCTGTTGATGGGGGTGATCAGCGCGTACCTGTTGGCCCGGCCACGCCGCGGTCTGAGCGCCCTGTTGGATCCCGTGTTCATGTTGCCGCTGGGGACCTCCGCGGTCACCTTGGGATTTGGCTTCATCCTGGCGTTGGATCACCCTCCGCTCAACCTGCGCACCTCGCCGATCCTGGTGCCGCTGGCTCATACCCTGGTGGCCTTCCCCTTCGTGGTCCGCACCCTGCTGCCGGTGCTGCGCGGCATCCACCCTCATCTGCGGGATGCCGCCTCCGTGCTGGGCGCGTCCCCCGCGCAGGTGTGGTTGCGCGTTGACCTGCCCATTGTGGGGCGCGCCGTGTTGGTCGGCGCCGTCTTCGCGTTCACCATCAGCATGGGCGAGTTCGGCGCCACGTCCCTGGTGGCCCGCCCGGAGTTTCCCACCATGCCCGTGGCCATTTATCGGTTCCTCGGGCAGCCGGGCGCGCTGAATTATGGCCAGGCGTTGGCCATGAGCACGCTGCTCATGGCCGTTTGCACGGCGGGGCTGATCCTGATCGAGCGCTTCCGCTATCGCGGGGTCGGGGAGTTCTGAGCATGGGCTCTTCTTTGCTGCAGGTTCGAGATGTGTCCAAGACCTATGATGACGTTCGTGCCCTGGAGGGCGTCTCCCTGGACGTCGCGGAGGCGGAGGTTGTCGCGCTGTTGGGGCCGAGCGGCTGTGGCAAGACCACGCTCTTGCGCATCATCGCCGGGCTGGAGGTGCCGGATACGGGCGCTGTGTATTTGGCCGGGCGTGAGATCACGTCCGTACCCCCGCATCGGCGTGGCTTCGGCCTGATGTTTCAGGATTACGTGCTCTTTCCTCATCAGGATGTGTTTCACAACGTGGCCTTTGGCCTGGAGATGCAGGGCTGGGATCGGGAGCGCGTGAGGGAGCGGGTGCGCGAGATGCTGGCCCTGGTCGGCCTGTCCGGCTACGAGCGCCGTCGCGTCTTCGAGCTGTCAGGTGGGGAGCAGCAGCGCGTGGCGTTGGCTCGCTCGCTGGCGCCGGAGCCGCGCCTGCTCATGTTGGACGAACCGCTGGGCTCTCTGGATCGGACCCTGCGCGAGCAGCTCCTGGACGAGTTGCGCCAGATCCTGCATCAGGTGGGCGTGACCGCCCTGTACGTGACCCACGATCAGCAGGAGGCCTTTGCCCTGGCCGACCGGGTGATCATCCTGCGCTCCGGGCGGGTAGTACAGCAGGGAACGCCGGAGGAGATCTATCGTCACCCCGCTGACGCGTTCGTGGCTCGTTTTTTGGGGCACTCGAACCTGATCCCCGGCCGCGTGCGGGATCGCAGGGGCGTGGAGACGGAGCTGGGCCTTCTGGTCGTCCCGGACGCGGCGGATTTCCCGTCGGGCGCTCGGGTTACCGTGTTGATCCGTCCGGAGGCCGCCGAGCTGACGGCCGACGCGGATGCCCCCAACCGGGTGAGCGTGCGCGTGCTCGACCGCTCGTTCCGGGGGGATCGCTATCGGATCCAGGTGGCGCACGCTGGGGGCCTCGAGCTGACGCTGGAGATCGTGCCGCTGGATCGCCCCCCGCCGGAGCCGGGGGAAGAGGTCACGATCTCGCTCCATCCGGCGGGGCTGGCTTTGCTTGCCGTGAAGGGCTGAGAACATTCAGATGGGGTCTGGAACAAACGTTCTAGACCCTTGACTTTTCATCGATCTGGGGGTATGATGCGAGCCAAAGCCGGGGTTAGGGGATGAGAACCGGCTTGCCTCCTGTTCTATGAACTCTGAAGGTTCCTCGATCAAAGCGCGGGGGTGATGTATGTATCAGAAGACCGTCGTTGTGGGACACCTGGGGCGGGATCCGGAGCTCCGGTACACGCCGTCGGGGCAGTCCGTGTGCTCGTTCAGCCTGGCCACGACTCGCCGCTGGACGGATCGCAATGGCAATCCGCAGGAGCGGACGACTTGGTTTCGCGTGACCGCATGGGGAAAGCTGGCGGAGCTGTGCAGCCAGTACCTGTCGAAGGGGCGTCTGGTGTTGGTGGAGGGGGATATCGAGGCCTCCGCGTGGCTGGGGCAGGATGGGCAGCCGCGTGCTACGCTGGAGCTAACCGCTCGCAACGTTCGCTTCCTCGGCGGGCGGGACACCGCGGTGGCGAGCGCGGATCTCCCCGTCCAGGCGGAGGAGCCCGCCAGCCTGGATGAGGATGAGCTCCCATTCTAGCCCGATCGGGTGGCGTCCGCTGAGCTGATCGGTGGGCGAGGATTTGCATGATCGAGGGGGCGATGGCCGCTCCGGGAGGTGTCATGGCCGATCCGAAGAACGCGCGTGCGCAGATCAACGTGGAGGTCCCGGCGGATCTCCCCATCACATACGCCAACTTTGCCATCATCAACCACACTCCATCGGAGATCGTGATCGACTTCGCTCAGCTACTGCCCACCAT
This sequence comes from Chloroflexota bacterium, assembly GCA_013152435.1. NCBI lineage: Bacteria > Bacillati > Chloroflexota > Chloroflexota bacterium. Next base: position 31,475 of record JAADGJ010000102.1, read on the forward strand.
GCCCAAGGCCAGGGTGCAGGCCCGCGTGCTGCTCACCCCCCTCAACGCGAAGTTGCTCCATCAGGCGTTGGGGGAAAACCTGGCGCGCTACGAGGCGCGATTCGGCCCGATCCCGGGCAGCGATGAGATCCTCCGCCGCGGGGATGTGCTGGGTGGGTTGGAGTGGCGATTGGGGCCCTCCCCACCGCCTGAGGATTCGCCGCCGGATACCCCCTCGACGTAGGGCGTCCTTCGCGGTCTTCCCGATGAGAGGTGTGGCCTCTGTGGCTCGCGTCATATGGCGCGAGGTCCTTCCTGACCGTTGTTCTTAATCCCTTTGATGACCGAGGCGCTATCTTGCACACGTTATCTTCCATTTTCGAGACGATCCGAGAGGATTTCGAGCGGCGCAGCGCCCTTCGCGATGAGACGTTGCGTCGCTCGCGAGAGCTGATTCGGCATTGTGCCCTGAGCATTCGGGCGATCCATCGACATGAGTGGGATGAGGCGGATCGCCTGCTGGAGACCGCCAGGCAGGCGGCCGCTCTCATGGTGGACGAGCTGGCCGATCATCCCGATCTTTACTTCACCGGCTATACGCAGGATGCCCTGAAGGAGCTGGCCGAAGCCCACATCGTCAACGCGTTGGTGCGGGGGCAGCCGCTGCCCTCGCCGGAGCACCTGCGGATCGAGTTCCCGGCCTATCTGAACGGTCTGGGCGAGGCGATGGGCGAGCTTCGTCGTTATGTGCTGGATCTGATCCGGCGCGGGCAGATCGCCGAGGCCGAGCCGCTCCTGGAGATCATGGACGAGGTTTACAGCTACCTGGTGACCGTGGATTTCCCCGATGCGATCACCGGCGGGCTGCGTCGCACCACGGACATGGTGCGTGGCGTGTTGGAGCGCACCCGGGGAGATCTCACCGTGGCGATTCGGCAGGACCAGTTGCGCAGCGCTCTGGCTGCGCTGGAGGCGCGGCTGGATACCGCCCGGCAGGAGAGCGACCCCGCATGAGCCGTGAATGGATCCGAGCCAGCGAGCTTGGAACCTATGCCTATTGTGCCCGTGCCTGGTGGTTGCAATCCGTGCGCGGAGTGCAAAGCCGGAATGAGCCGGCTCAGCGCGCTGGGATCCGACGTCACGCTCAGCATGGGCGCCAGGCCGCATGGGCGTATCGGCTGCGCTCCGTAGGGCTCCTTCTTCTGGCGTTGGGGCTGTTGATCCTCCTCCTGGGGATATGGCGATATGTCTAAACGACATATTCGCATCATCCTTCGGGTGGCGTTGGGAGCCATCCTGGTCGTCGTCTCCTGGTGGACGATGGGCCTGTTCCACGTGCACGATTTGGCCGCCCCGGAGGAGATACCCGCTCGCAGGCGTCCCTGGATGCGTCCCCCGCGGCCCACGCCCACGCCCTGGCCTACGCCGACTCCTTTCCCTTCGCCCACGCCGACCCCCATCCCCGTGACGCCGACGCCGACCCCAACGCCTGTGCCCACTCCGGAGGCATGGATGCGGGATCTGGTCGAGCAGAACGGCTTTGACCCCAACGATCGCTTCATCATCGTGGATCAGGATCGCCAGCGCATGATCGTGGCGGAGGGTGGCGTCATCGTGGCGGATATGCCGATCAGCACGGGCGATCCGGATCGGAACTACCACACGCCCGCCTGGGTGGGACGAGTGGGCGAGTACTGGGGGACCTTCTCGGCCTTCGGTGTCAGCGCCGATCATGCGTGGTACCTGTTCAAAGCGGCCGGGAGCATCCTGATCCATGGCGCTCCCTACGTGATCGAGGACGGCGAGAAGCGATACAAGGAGATGTACGCCCTGGGCGCGTATCCGGCCAGCCGAGGATGTATTCGCCTTCGGCCGGAGGACGCCGAGTGGTTTACCCAGTGGGGGCCTTACGGCGTGCCCATCATCATCCTGCCGTGGACGTTGCCCCCCGCGGAGGGATAGCGAAGACCAGACAAGAGGCGGCGGCGCTCGCAAGGGCGCACCGCCTTTTTCTGATTCGAGGGGAGGGGAGCCGGGATGTCCGTCGTGGTCGTGGGGCTCGCTCTGGCGCTGGTGTTGGCTGGCGTCCTGATATTGTGGGCTGCCCGACACGTCCGCCAGGCGACAGGGTTGCCGGTGGGGCGCGTCATCTATGCCGATACCAGCGCCTGGCGACGGGCGGAGGAGCCGATCCTCAGCCGGCGCTGGGGGTTGGTCGGCCGGCCGGATTACCTGGTGGCTCACGGGCGTGAAGTCATCCCGGTGGAGGTGAAGTCCGGGCGGCGTCCCAACCGGCCGTACGAGTCGCATCTGTTGCAGTTGGCCGCTTACTGCCTGCTGGTCGAGGAGCAGACCGGGCGCAGGCCCTCCCATGGCCTGTTGTGCTATGATGACGCCGTCGTGGAGGTGCCCTTCGACCACGCGCTGCGCCAGGCCGTGCTCGACACACTGTCCAACATGCGACGAGCCCTGCAGCACGGCGAGGCGTCGCGATCGCATAAGGACCCGGCCCGTTGCTGGGCCTGCGGCGTACGCCACGCGTGCGATCAGCGGCTGGAGGGGTGAGGCATCGTCTCTGTGGCGTTGGATGGGGGTGGTGTATTTTTCGATGGTAATATGGCGGGGAGCTTTGGGGAGCGCAGCTCCTCAAAGGAAGCTTCCCCGATCACCTGGAAGGGCGCTGCTTCACGCCACGGGGTTTTTGTGTTACAATGAGGGCACCTGAGGGCGCGCTGGGTCTGTCGCCCGGGAGGGACGATGGTTAGATCGTATTCGTTATCGGCAGGGATCATCCAATCCATACCCTCGCCCCGGCATTCATCGGCTGCCACGGGCACCATGGGGGGGCTCCCCCCCGTGACCTCTTGTGTCCTCGTCTGATATGGCCGGTTAGGGGCCGCGCGACCTCTGTGCGGCTCCGCTCCTCCGGTGTACCTGTGCATCTTCCCGTTTCTTCCGTTCGAAAAGATGACTACACGATCACAGCCCGCTCGCTGGGCGTCTGTGATTTCTTGAGAACGTTCGTGTAAGCCTGTGTGTGAGGAGATGAATCATGCCTGAGAAGATCCTGGTTTGTGTGGCGTGGCCTTACTGTAATGGCGATCTGCATATCGGTCATATCGCCGGCGCTTATCTGCCGCCGGATATCTTCGCCCGTTATCATCGCCTGAAGGGGAATGAGGCGCTCATGGTGTCGGGCTCGGATACGCACGGGACCCCCATCACCGTGCGCGCGGAGGAGGAGGGGATCACCCCTCGGGAGGTCGTGGATCGCTATCACCCGCGCTTCCTGGAGCTCTTCCAGCGGTTGGGGATCGCCTTTGATCTCTTCACGGAGACGGATACGGAGAATCATTGGGCTGTGACGCAGGATATGTTCCTGCGCCATCTGGAGCGTGAATACATCTACAAGGACATTCAGCAGGCGCTGTACTGCAACCACCATCACGGTTTCCTGGCCGATCGCTACGTGGAGGGCACATGTCCGTACTGCGATTACGAGGGGGCCCGGGGGGATCAGTGCGATAACTGTGGGCGCACGCTGGATGCCATCGAGCTGAAGAACCCGCGCTGCAAGGTGTGCGGCAGCACAGAGATCATCGTCCGGGAGACGGAGCACTTCTTCCTGGATCTGGCCAAGCTCAACGGACCGCTGCTGGAGTGGATTCGCCGCGACAAGGAGCATTGGCGCCCCAGCGTGCTCAACTTCACCCGGGCGCAGCTGGAGTCGGGCGAGCTGCGCGGCCGCCCCATCACCCGGGACATCCAGTGGGGGATCCCGATCCCGCTGCCCGGCTATGAGAGCAAACGCATCTACGTGTGGTACGACGCCGTGATCGGCTACCTGTCCGCAACCAAGGAGTGGGCGAAGATCACCGGCCAGCCGGATGCCTGGCGGGAGTGGTGGGAGACCGACATCGCGCCCGATGTCAAGTCGTACTACTTCATCGGCAAGGACAACATCCCATTCCACACCATCATCTGGCCCGGCATGCTCTATGCGTACGGCGGCCTGAACCTGCCCTACGATGTCCCGGCCAACGAATATCTGAACGTGGAGGGAGCCAAGCTCTCCAAGTCCCGGCGCTGGGTCATCGAGGTTCTGGATGTGCTGGATCGCTATGACCCGGACCCCTGGCGGTATATCCTGACCATCAACGCTCCGGAGACCTCGGACGTCAACTTCACGTGGGAGGAGTTCGTCCGCCGCAACAACACGGAACTCGTCGCCACGTGGGGGAATCTGGCCAACCGCGTGCTCAGCTTCGCCTATCGCCGGTTCGATGGGCGGGTCCCGCAGCCGGGCGATCTCGACGAGATCGATCAAGCCCTGCTGAACACGGTGAAAGACGGTTTCGACAGCGTGGGGCGACAGATCGAGGGATGTCACTTCAAGGCTGCCCTCACGGAGGCGATGGGATTGGCCCAGGAGGCCAATCGCTATCTGAACGTGAAGGAGCCGTGGAAGCAGATCAAGGAGGATCCCGCCGCGGCGGCCACTACCATCTACGTCTGTCTCCAGGCGATCGATTGGCTGCGGGTGATCTTCAGCCCGTTCCTGCCCTTCTCCTCGCAGAAGCTGCACGAGTACCTGGGGCATGAGGGTTCCATCTTCGGGCGGCAGTACGTGGAGGAGTACCACGAGACGGAGCGATCTCATCTGGCGCTGCGATATGATCGTTCCGATCTGGCGGCCCGGTGGGCGGCCGATCCGTTGCCGCCCGGCCAGCCGTTGCGGCTCCCCCAACCCCTGTTCCGCAAGTTGGACGAGTCCGTCGCCGAGGAGGAGGTGGAGCGCTTGCTGGCGAAGAGCGGGACGCCTACCCATTGACCTGGAAAGGCCCCCACCCGCCGGTGGGGGCCTTGTCGATCCCTCCCTGATGACTTGCTTTTCCCCACGGCTGGCGTAGAATAACGAGGGTGCCTGCCCGTGGGTGGGGTCCTACAGTCTGAACTCCTGGAGGCCCGGTAATCATGAGCTCCTCTCGTCTGCTCATCCTCGGTATTATCCTCTCGTTGGCCATTATCGGAGCCGCGTTGTTCATCACGAGCCGGCGCGCTGCCGCGCCGGAGGCCGCTTTGGCTTCCCCGACGGTGACCACACCGCCGCCGACGGAGACGCCCCTGCCGCCCACTCCCACCCCCACGGCGACGGCGACGGAGGTCAGCCCGACCCGACCGCAGGAGGAGATCACGGCGACCGTGCCCGTGGAGGTCACGGCGACGGTCGAGGTCACGGGTACTGTGCAGGCGACCGAGGTGATCACGACGCCTCCGATCACCTCGACCGTGGAGGCGGCCGGGGAGGTCCTCACGGGAACGCCTGAGCAGCTCACGCCGACGCCGACTCCCAGTCCGACGGCGACGGAGGCCGCTCCGACAGAGACGCCCACGCCCAGCCCAACGGCGACCCTGACCGTCGCGATCACGCCGACCTGGACACCGACCCCCACCCTGTCCGCTACGCCCAGCCCGACGGCCACTCCCTCCGATACGCCGACGCCGGCGCTGCCTACACCCACGCCTTCCGCTACGCCCAGCCCGACGAGCACACCGTCGCTGACGGCCACGCCGACCTGGACGCCGACCTCCACTCCATCCGCCACGCCCAGCCCGACGGTGACTCCCTCCGATACGCCGACGCCGGCGCCGCCCACACCTACCCCGACGGTCACGCCGACGCCCGTGATCCCGCCGACGGACACGCCCACGGCGACGCCGACGCCGCAGTTGCCCACTCCCACCCCGACGGCCTCGGCCACCCCCAGCGCGACGCCCACGCCCGTGCCGCCTACACCCACCCCGAGCCCGACGCCTCCCCCTTCGGCCGGGCTACCGGCGGGCGCTGTGGTCCGCTTCGCCTATGAGAGCCAGAGCCTCCATGTGGATCGCGAGGCCGTTTACTACGAGGACGGGCGGGTGGTGATCCAGGATCATCGACGGCAGGGCGAGTGGTTGCTGCACGGCCAGCCGGAGGATGTCTCGGGGCTGCTGGAGCAGTTGGCGCAGCGAGGCTTCTTCGATCTCGCCCAGGAGCGCTTTGGGTCGCCGTGCGCTACGTGCCTGACCTATCACCTGGCGGCCCGGTATCAGGGGCAGGAGCGGGTGATCCGGGTGGACACCCCACCGTGGATCACGGCCAGCCAGCTGCCGCGTGAGCTGGGCGCGCTGCGACATACCATCGCGCAATTGCAGATGGCCATCGATTCCACCATCGCCAGCTATCCGCCGGGCGAGGTTCATCTGCCCACGCCCACGCCCACGCCTCCGAGCTTCACGTTCGGCCCGCCGCAGGTGGTCGGAGATCTGGAGGTGGCGGCCGCGGCCCCGCTGATCGCCACCGAACTTCCCGGCACGCCCGTGTTGCGGCCGGAGCGCAGTCGCTTCCTGATCGTGCCATTGCGATTGACCAATCGCAGCGGGACGTATCAGCAGCTTGCCGCCAGCTCGACCTTCGGCGAGGGCTTGATGGATAGCCGGGGCCGGAGATACGAGGCCGGGGTGGCGGCCAGCAATCGCTACGCGGAGTTGCATGGGCTGACCTCGTTGACCTTCTACAAGCTGGCCCCGTGGAGCATCGTGCAGGGCGTGCTGGTCTTCGATGTGCCGGCGGATGCCCGTGGGTTCCGGCTCACGGTGAAGGATGCCGATCCGCCCAGCAGTGCCCCGCCCACGATCGTGATCAAGCTGCCGGAGCCACAGTAACGGCCTTCGAAAGAGCGTTCGTTTCAAGATAGCGCGCTTCGCATTCGGGGGGAGAGCCGTGCGAGATCGATTCTCCATCGCAGGAAGGCCGCGGCTGTGGCTGGGGCTCATCGTGGTGTTTTATGTCATCCTCGCCAGCCTGTACGCGGTCTACACGCCCGCCTGGCAATCCCCGGACGAGCCGGCTCATTACAACTACATTCGTCATCTGGCGGAGACCGGGCGTCCGCCCGTCCTGCGGATGGGGGATTACGACCAGGCATATCTGGAGGAGATCAAGGCGCGTCGATTCCCGCCGGATATGTCCATCGCCCCCATCCGCTACGAGTCTCATCAGCCACCCCTCTACTACCTGCTGGCCACGCCGATCTATTGGATCGGCGGCGGCCGGCTGTTGCCCCTTCGGCTCTTCAGCGTCGCCCTTGGGGCCTGCCTTCTCCTCGTCACGTACCTCCTGATCCGCATGGTCTTTCCCCGGCGCGTTGACCTGGCGCTGGGGGGGACGGCCTTCGTCGCCTTTCTGCCCCAGCACGTGGCCATGAGCGCCGCCGTGAACAACGACATCCTGGCGGAGCTGATCCTGGCGGGGTGTGTGGTCCTGTCACTGGCCTACATGCGCGGCGGGGATGACGAGCAGACGGCTCGGGGGCAGTTGTTGAGCCTGAGCCTGCTGATGGGGTTGGGTTTCTGGACGAAGACCGCGGCATATCTGGCGCTTCCACTGGTGTTGTTGGCGATCCTCTGGCGGGGGATGACGAGCGGGCGGCTGCCGGGCCGACATCTCCTCTGGGGGCTGGGGCCTGGGTTGTTGCTGGGATTGCCCTGGTGGGCGCGCAACTGGATCGTGTACGGGCCGGGCGATGTGTTGGGCCTGCGGCGACACGGTGAGGTGGTGGTGGGGCAGCCGCGCACGGCGGAGTGGCTGGGGCAGATGGGGGCGCTCTCCTTCCTCCGCCAGGCGGCGGCGACCACCTTCCGTAGCTTCTGGGGCCAGTTCGGCTGGATGGGCGTGCTCATGGACAGCCGCATCTACCTGGCGCTGGGCATCCTCAGCGGCATTGCCCTGGTGGGGTGTCTGTGGGCACTGTGGGCGTTGTTTCGCTCCGAGGAGCGGGCGGCTTATGGACAGCCGTTGGGATTCCTGTTCGCCTGGCTCCTGCTCACCGTGGCGGCCTACGTGTGGTACAACCTGACGTTCGTGCAGCATCAGGGGCGTTACCTGTTCCCGGCGCTGCCCGTCTGGGGGCTGTGTTTCGCGTTGGGGATGGATCAGGCGCTACGGGCTCGGACCAGTCGGTGGCTGGCCGGCGGGTGGCTCGTCCTGGCCGCCGCGGCCGTTGGCGTGGGGCTCCTGAGCGGGCGTCTCCATAAGTGGTTCATCGCCTTGAGCGGAGGGACGGGGATAGCGCTGGGTGTGAACGCCCTGCTGAACGGGAGACTACGCTGTTTGGGCTTGTTCCTGATCTATGTCGGATTAGGCGTCCTGGATCTGCTCGCTTTGTTCGGGTTCATCGTCCCGCAGCTCACGCGGTAACCTTTGCCGCCGCGCCTGGCAGCGCTACCTGTGCGAAAGGAAAAGGCCACCGATCGGTGGCCTTTCTCGCTCCCCTCAACCGGCTAAGGACGGAGGTCTCTCCTCCGGACCCGTTGCCTATTCCCCCTGTTGATGCCGGAAATCCACGAATCGATATCCCACGCCGCGCTCGGTGAAGATGTAGCGCGGGTTGCTGGGGTCCGGCTCGATCTTTTTGCGCAGGTAGGTGATGTACAGACGCAATAGCTGGTTCTCGTCCCGGTACTCTGGCCCCCATACCTTGCTGAGCAACTGATCGTGGGGGATGATCCAGCCTGCGTTCTGCACCAGGTGGTACAGGAGGCGGTACTCCGTCGGCCGGAGGCTGATCCGCTTCCCCTCCACGATCACGTTTCTTCGTGGGAAATCGATGGTGAGGCGGTCGTCGATGACCAGAGGGCTGGTCTGGTCGACGGCGCCGGCCATATCCACCCGGCGGAGTACCGCGCGGATGCGGCTGGCCAGCTCGCGAGGGCTGAACGGCTTCGTGACGTAATCGTCGGCGCCCAGGTCCAGGCCGCGAATGCGATCTTCCTCCTCAGATCGCACCGTCAGCATGATCACCGGCACCGTGGAGAACTCCCGGATGCGGGCCAGGGTCTCGAAGCCGTCCATCTCCGGCATGGCGACGTCCAGCAAGACCAGGTCTGGCAGGTCCTCGCGCACTTTATCCAGCGCCTCGAGGCCGTTATACGCCTCCGTCACGCGAAATCCCTCCAGCTCCAGGTTCATGCGCACGAAGCGGACCATGCGCTTCTCGTCGTCCACGACCAGAATCAGGGGATGCTCAGACACGGGCATACGGGCAACCTCTCTCAGCGACGCGGCAGGGAGAAGAAGAACGTGCTGCCTTTCCCCGGCTCAGAGCGGAACCAGATGCGGCCGCCGTGGGCTTCGATCAGGGATTTGCACAGGAACAGCCCCAGGCCGGCCCCCTGGGTCTTGCGGCGCAGGCTGGAGTCCACGCGATAGAATCGCTGGAACAGCCGGCCCTGCTCCTCCGGCGGGATCCCAATCCCCTGATCGGCCACGTAGACGGTGACCGATTCCTCATCGGCCCACCCCCCGATGCGGATGATCCCGCCCTCTGGGGAATATTTGATGGCGTTGCTGATCAAGTTGTTCAGTACCTGTCGCAGCCGTTCCTCGTCGGCCAGCACGATCGGGAAATCGTCTGGGAAGTCCACCTCGAACTGATGGCGGTCCGTCTGGGTCGAGAAGCGCTCGACGACCTGGCGTACCAGCCGGGGGATGTTCACATCGCCCAATTCCAGCTTGAGCACGCCCGCCTGAATGCGAGAGGCGTCCAGGAGGTTGTCGATCAGGGCGTTCAGCCGGTCGCTCTCCTCCTCGATGACGCGCAGCCCCTCTCGCAGCGTTTCCTCGTCCCAATGGGCATCCTCGCGGGCCAGCGTCGTGGCGTACCCCTTGATCAGCGCTACGGGGGTCTTCAATTCGTGGGAGATGACGGAGATGAAGGTGCTCTTCATCTCCTCGGCCTCCCGGTACCGCGTGATGTCCACCACGTTCACGATGATATTTCGGAGGTGGCCGGCCTCGTCCCATAGCGGAGTGTAGCGGACGCCCACCACGACGCGCGAGCCGCCGGACTTGGCCAGCTCCCCCTCCACGTACACGGTGCCCTGGCGCGGCAGCTCCTGCTCCACGTTCTCCATCTCGTGGAGGTCCCTTCCCGTCGCGTTCTGCAGCGCCAGCACCTTATGGTAAGGTTGTCCCAGCGCGTCCTCGCGAGACCAGCCGGTCATGCGCAGCAAGGCTCGGTTGATCATCTCGATCCGGAGGTCGGGCTCCAGGATCATGATCCCGTCGGCCGAGTTCTCGATCACAGCGTCCAGTCGCTGCTTTTCGGCCACCAGTTCCGAGTACAGCCGGGCGTTGCGCACCGCGATGGCCGCTTGGGCTGCAAAGGCCGAGAGCAGTCGTCGGTCGTTGTGGGAGAAGGCCGCGCTCCCCGAACGGAAGAGATAGATAACCCCCAGCTGCTCCTCGTCGACGACCAGCGGCAGGGCGATCACCTGATCGAGGGGCATGCCGATCGCCGAGGCCACCGCCTGGAGGCGCAGCTCCAGGTCGGGAACGCGCCAGCCCGTGCGCCGCTGCAGGTCCACGAGTCGCGGGATGTCGGTCAGCAAGGGGGCGAAGCTGGATAGCAGGCGCGCGGGGATCCCATAGGAGGCCTTCACCACCAGGGAGCCATCGGCCTCGTGGAGGGCGATGATCCCCACCTCGGCCTCGACCATCTCGGCAGCGTAGGTCAGGATGAGCCGCAATACCGCGCCGAGTTCCAGCCGGGACGTCATCGCCCGGCTGATCTCCAGCAGATATTCTCTTTGGCGCAGTTGGTAAATCATTAAGGAGGACATTTCGCTACCATATTAGCGTACGCCGCACGGGTTGTCAAAGCCCTCGAGAGAAGTTGCCTCGTCCGGTCCCTATGTGGTATTATCATAGCTGAGGAAACGCACAAAGAAAGCACAAGTAGCGGACAAAAAACGCGATCCAACAAACTCCACGAAGTTCTCCCCCACGAAGAGGAGGCTCACCGAATGGCGAAAGAAGCGGTCTCAGATATCATCATAGGAAGGCTCCCCATCTACCTGCGTGAGTTGACCTACCTTGCGGAGGAGGGCCGGGAGATCACATCCTCACAGGAGCTCGGGGATCGACTTGGCATCAGCTCCGCGCAGATCCGCAAAGATCTCTCGCACTTCGGAGAGTTTGGAAAGCAGGGGACGGGATACCACATCGGGTTTCTGAGCGAGAAGCTGCGGGAGATCCTCCAGGTGGATCGGGTGTGGGATGTGGTCCTGGTGGGAGCGGGATACCTGGGTCACGCGTTGGCCAACTATGGGGGATTCCTGGGCAAAGGGTTCAACATCGTGGCCGTATTCGACAACGACCCTGAGAAGATCGGCCGCCCGTTGGGGCGTCTGATCGTGCAGGATAGCAAGGACCTGCCCCAGGCCATCAAGGAGAACCAGTGGCAGATCGCCATCCTGGCCGTGCCGGCCGCCGCCGCTCAGGAGGTCACCAATGTGTTGATCTCCTCCGGGATCCGGGCCATCCTCAACTACGCGCCCGTGATCCTGAACGTGCCGCCTGGGGTCCGGGTCCAGTACATCGATCCCGTGGTGGATCTGCAGCACATGACCTATTACCTGTGAGGTCTGGGGCCGGGTGAGGGGATCTTCCTTGCCCGGCTCTTCTCCTTTCTCCCCATTGTCCTCCCATCTCGTCCGTAGCCTGTTCGCGACCCCTCCTGCCCGTAAGCTGGGGCTTGGAGATCCCAGCCTGGGTTCGTCCACTTGATCTTATGTCGATATGCCCAGTGCCTGCCGGATCTCCTTCTGGGCGAAGGGGTCGCCCTCGGTGGCCAGCGCCTGGGATAAGGCCCCTCTCGCCGCGCTTCCCCCGATGCGGCCCAATGCCCAGGCCGCATGCCCTCGGATCAGCGGCTCGGGGTCGTGCAGGGCGCGAATCAAGGCCGGCACCGCGATGGGATCTCCCCAATTACCGATCGCGACGCACACGTTGCGAAGCAGCCCGCGCCTTTTGGCCCGAGCGATCGGGGTGCGTCGAAACCTCCTTCGGAACCCCTCCTCGTCCAGGGCCAGCAGCTCCAAGAGCGGCGGGCACCACCGCCTCAGATCCTCGGGAGAGGGCTCCGTCCGAGCGCGCGGCCCCGACCAGGGGCAGACGATCTGACATATGTCGCAGCCGAAGATCCAGTTGCCCATCAGCGGCCGCAGCTCGTGAGGGATCGCCCCGCGCAGCTCGATGGTCAGATAGGAGATGCAGCGACGGGCATCCAGCACGTACGCGTCGGCGAAGGCCTGGGTGGGACAGCGATCCAGGCAGCGCGTGCATCGGCCGCAGGTGCCGATCCGGTCGTCCGCCAGGCGCCAGGAGGGGATCTGTGACGGAAGCTCCTGTAGCTCGGGGGGAGGGTCCGGCTCCAGCGCCTCGGGGATCAGCATGACGCTCAGGAACAGCCACGAGCCGAGGGCGGGGTGGATCAGGCAGGTATTCCGCCCGATGAATCCCATCCCGGCCTGCATCGCCCAGTCGCGCTCCAGTACCGGGCCGGTGTCCACATAGCATCGGGCGCGATCCGTGCGCCCGGTCTCCTCGCGCAGGAAGGCGTCCAGCTCGAAGAGGCGGGGCCGAATCCAGTCGTGGTAGTCCGGCCCCCAGGCGTAGGCGGCGATCAGCCCTCGCGAGGGATCCTGGCGGATGGCAGCGGGCAGGCGCGGCGCCGGGTAGCGGGTGCCCAGGGCGACCACGGAGCGCGCCTCCGGCAGGACGCGGCGTGGATCCAGGCGTCGCTCCACATCTCGCGCCATGTAGGCCATCTCGCCGTGGTACCCGCGTGCCAGCCACTGGATCAGCGCGTCGGCGTGAGGCGCCCGGCCGGCCTCGGCGATCCGTACCAGGTCGAATCCCAGCTCGCGGGCCCGCTCCTTGAAGCGCTCCGTCAGCGTGGCCATTTATCCCTCGTCCTCGCGCTCGTGAGGTTCCGGCGCTGGCTCGATCTCCAGTGCCACCACGCCCAGAGCCTCCTTTTCCGGAGGGTAGATGGCCCGCAGCGCCCGTTCCAACTCCCCCGCGTCCATGCCGGGGGCGATGGCCTCGGCTGGCTCGTGGGCCAGCAGCGCCTGGAAGTTGGGGTAGTGGGCGATGCGACGAATGCGGTAGAGGTGCTCGTCATTCAATCGCAGGAAGTCTCCCTCTCGTAGCCGCCGGATGTTCGCGTAAGCGACCCGGACCTCGATCGTCTTACGGCCGGACAGGATCTCCTTCAGGTATTCGGGGCGTATCCAGAGCGTCTTCACGCGCGGTCCGCCGGAGGCTCTCTCGTTCATGGTGTGTTCCCTCGGCTCAAGGAGCTTGTCCTTTCATCCTTCACAACGGATTGTAGCACACGCCGTGGATAGCCCAAAAGGGTATCCAATAGAGATGCGACGGGGAGCATTGAAGGGCGCAGTCCCTCAAACCATTTGGATCCGCCATCCTAGTGGAAAGGAGACGTTTGAGGGTCAGTCCGATTTGATATACAATGATGCCCGTGGGTAGGGAGCCCTTCACAGCGCGCGCAAAGGAGCGTATGAGAATGGAGCGGAAACGGGCTGCTTGGACCGTGTGGTTGCTGGCGATCGTCATCGCGCTGATCGCCGTTGGCTGTGGCCGTCGCCGGGCGACGCCTACGCCGGAGCCGGTGACGTTGCGCTTCGCCTTCCGACAGAACATCGCCGACTATGAGACGTTGGCGGGACAGTTTCAGCAGGAGCACCCCGGGATCACCATCGAGTTGGTCCCCATCAACCCCATTCGCGGCGGGCTGAAGTCCATCGAGGGGCGTGAGATCGATGTGCTTCGATGGAGCCAGGACTTCCTGACGCCCGAACGCCTGGATCAGCTGGTCTCCCTGGACGAGATCATACTGGTGGATGAGACGTTCCCGCACGATGATATGGTCCGGGGCGCCTTGCGGACGCTCCAGCATCAGGGGGTGCAGTGGGGCATCCCCGCTGGGCTTGATTTCGTGGTCGCGTACTACAACGCGCCCCGGTTCGATCGCTTCGGGGTGACGCCGCCTACGGCGGATTGGTCACTGGATGATTTCCTGGCCGCGGCCGTCGCCGTCCATAACACCGAGGGTTTAAGCGGCGGGGCGGATTTCACCTACGGCTTCTGCAGCGAGCCCGACCAGGGTGACCCGATCTTCTTCACGTACCTCTTCGGCGGACGGCTGTTCGACGATCTGTCCGATCCCACTTATCCCACGCTGGACGATCCGGCCAACGTGGAGGCCGTGCAGTGGTATGCCAACCTCCATCTGCAGTACGGCGTGATGCCCGATCCGGACGAGCTTCGTCGGTACTTCCCGCGTGGCCGGATCTACGAGGCGATCGTGCGTGGCAAGTGTGGCCTGTGGCTGGGGCGATACTCGGACCGCGGTGGCAAGGCATGGGGATTCGAGTGGCAGAGCGAGGGGGTGATGCTCCCCCTGCCGCGCGGCCGGGCATCGTTCACGCTGATCTGGGTGGATGGCTACTTCCTCTTCGCCCAGTCTCAGCATCGCCAGGAGGCCTGGGAGTGGATCCGCTTCCTGCTCGATCACCAGGAGGCGGCAGGGCAGATGGCTCCTCCCCTGCAAACTCAGGTGCAATCCCCAGAGTACGCGGATCGCGTGGGGGAGAGCGTCGCGGGGATCGCCCGCTCGCTGGCCTCGAACCCCGTTTTCGTGCCGGCCGTCCTGGATCCGGCTCTGGGCGACGTGGTCGACCTTTACACGGACGCGGTGGTGAAAGTATTGAAGGGTGATGCGGAGGCGCTGGATGCTCTGACGGAGGCGCAGGCCCGGGCCAAGACGCTGTTCGGTGGCAGGGAGTGATCGGCCGCACCCCCGCCGCGATCGTCATTCCGTGCGCGGCGCCTGGACGTCCGGCGGGGGATTCCAGGCCAATTGTGCCGTCGTGCCGCCGTCCAGATAGATCACCTGCCCCGTCATCCAGGCGGCCGCATCCGAGCACAGGTACACGATGAGCCCGGCGACGTCCCGTGGGGTGCCCACTCGCCCGATGGGGATCGTGGGCCCGAACCGCTCCGGCGAATACCCCGGCGATTCCCAGTAGCGCTCCACCTCCACCACGCCGGGCGCCACCGCGTTCACCGTGATCCCATAAGGAGCCATCTCCAGCGCCATCACGCGCGTCATGCTGTCGATGCCGCCCTTGGTGGCCGCGTAGTGGGCGTGGTGAGGGACGGCGTAACGTCCCTGCACGGATGAGAGGTTCACGATGCGGCCGCGCACGCCGTGGTCGACCATGAATCGCGCGGCCGCCTGGGCCAGGAAGAACATCCCCTTCAGGTTGGTGGCATGGGTGCGATCCCACAGCTCCTCGTCCACCTCCAGAAACGGCCGGGGGATCGTGATGCCGCTGTTGTTGATCAGGATGTCCAGCCCTCCCAATTGTTGTACGGCCGCGCGGATGAGCCGGGCGCGGTCCTCCGGACGGGAGACGTCCGCCTGCACGGCGATAGCCCGCCGCCCGAGCGCCCGCGCTCGTGCGACCACCTCCTCTGCTCCCGTGGCCGTGCGGCGGTAATTGGCCACGATGTCGGCGCCCGCCTCCGCCAGCCCCAGGGCGACCCCGTGGCCGATGCCGCGCCCCGCCCCCGTGATGATGGCGACCTTTCCCTCCAAGATTCCCATTCCAGATCCTCCTATGAATTTCCAGACTGTGGATGCGTGTGCGTTTTCAGCAGCGCCCCGCGGGCGGTTCCGTGTCGTGCCGCCGCACTCCCTCGCCGGCAGTATATCGGATCGGGATGCGACGTGTCAACACGGATGCCTGGTCCGGCGGGGCTTTTTCAAAGTCAGTGATGGAAATCGAGGTGGTAGGAACACCCCGCGTGTCGCCCGACGCAAGACATTCCCCTGATCATCGACCGAGGGAAAACGGCCCTCATCCCCCAAACCCCCTT
>JAADGJ010000103.1 GCA_013152435.1 Chloroflexota bacterium
GGGCATGCTTTAGGGCTGATGCACCCGGAGCCGCCGTTCTTCGTCCCGGAGAGTCAGGAGCCGTTGCAAGAGGGACAGGTGGTCACCCTGGAGCCGGGGCTCTATGACCCTGCCGTGGGAGGCATGCGCATCGAGGACAACTATCTCATCACGGCCGATGGCTTCGAGCAATTGTCGAATCACGTAAAGGGCTTCTCGTAACACGCGATACGCAACGCGTCACACGCACAGGAGGACGGCGTGAAGCGGTTCCATTTTCGTGATCTGGGTGGGCGGTCTGGACGGCACGTGCTGGCGGGGATCTTGGACGGCGAGTGGTTGAATAAAGGCGGTTTGAGCTTTCACCCGCCAGGTTTTCGTACCCACGGTGGAGAGTCCGTGCATGTGCACGAGGACCAAGAGGCTTTCTGCATCGTGCAGGGGCGCGGTATCTTGCAGCTGGATGGGGAGGAGATCCCGGTGCAGGCGGGGGATGTGATCATCATCGAGCCGGGCGAGAACCATCACCTGATCTCCTCGGAGGAGGATCCCATCGTGAACCTGTGGCTGCACGCCGGTGACGAGCCGCATCCCCACCAGCGATGAGGGGAATCGTGAGCGTGCGGAGGACGCTGTGATGCAAAGACCCGTGCGGGCGGTCACGTTCGATGTCGGTGGGACGCTGGAGGTGATGATCCCAGATCGGGAGGGCCGGTTGGCCGCCTGTCGCACGGATATCCCGGCGCTACTGGCCCGGCATGGCATCCGGCTGCGTGAATCCCCGGAAGCGTTGGCGGAAGGGATCATGGCGGGGATTCGCCGGTATGCGGACGCATTGCGTCGGGAGGGCCGGGAGCCCTCGCCGCTGACCCTGTGGCGGGATTATCTTCTGCCTCAGGTGGACTGGCCGGATGGGGAGGAGGGGGAGCGACTGGGGGATGCCCTGTTGTGGATTTGGGAGTCCAGATTCTTCCGGCGCTCCCTCCGTCCGGGAGCCGCCTCGGTGCTTCAGGCGATCCGTGACATGGGAGTGCGCACGGCGCTCGTCAGCAACACCGTCAGCCCCACGTTCGTCACCGCCCAGATGCAGCGCTACGGGCTTCCCGCCGAGCTGACCGGCCCGGTGGTCCTCTCCTCGCATGTGGGATGGGCCAAGCCCCATCCCACCATCTTCCAGCACGCCGCCTCTCTGCTGGGCGTGGAACCGGCTGCCTGCGTGCATGTGGGAGATTCGCCGGAGGCAGACGTGGAAGGGGCCCGGCGGGCGGGCTTCCGGTTGGGTGTGTGGCTGGATGCTCCAGATACGCTATATACCGGCGAGCGGCCTCCGCCCGTTCCCATCGAGGCGAGCATCAGCCGTCTGGACGAGCTGCCTGATCTCATCCGGCGTCTGATCTGAGATCGTGTCTGAGAGTGTGTCTGAGAAATGCCGTTGCTGCTGCCGTGAGTGGAGGGGAGACCCCCTCCACACCACCCCCTGTGGAGTTGGTGGTTGAGGGAGGCCCCTTAGACGCCTTACTGGTAAATTTTCAGACACGCTCTGAGAGATGCCGTTGCTTTTGCCATGAGGAGGCCCGGGGGGCGAAGCTCCGGAAAGAACTTCTTCCGCCTTCGACCTGCCCGGCCTCGGTCTGGGTCCTGCGGAAAGGGCTGAGAGAGGCAGGTGCAGGCCGGAAGGGTGGGATTTCCGTCCTTCGGCATCTATCCGGACTCGTTCGTGGGCGTCTCGGGCTCCTGAGCGGGGGGCGTCTCCTCCGGCGGTGGGGGCGTGGGCGTGGGCGTCGGCTCTGGCTCCGGGCCGACTAAGTACACCGCTCGCCACGGCTGGTAGTGGCTGACGAACACATCCCGGCCGATCTCGTTCCCCTGGCCATCCTTGATGATCCGAATCACGGTGACATCCATGCCCTCTTGTGCCCAATCCACCTGCTTGCGCGCTCCCGGCGGGAGGCTGGGGTCCAGCTGGTACACCGGGTCCGGAGGCGGCTGGCGATTCTCGATGATCGGGCCGATCATCTCCACCTGGCGGTCAGGTTTGGTCCCATAAAAGCTGAACGCGAGGATGCCGCGACGTGGGTCCACCTCTGGCTTGATCAGCAGGTAATGCTCGGTGTCGTTGCGGAAGCGGAAGTCCACATCCGGGGTATAGATGGTGGCGTCCAGGCCGGGCTCGCCGTACCAGCTCACCACATATCCATGAGCCCAGCGCTCCAGGATGGGGAACCCTCCGAAGAAGGCCGCCCGGAAGACGGTGGTGGAGACCTGGCACACTCCGCCGCCGATGCCCACGGCGGTGCGGTCGCCCCAGATGATCAGCGAGTCCTCGAACCCGTTGGCGGCCGTGATGTCCCCGACGATGCGATTGAATGAGAACTCGCCGCCGGGCGGGATCACGACGCCGCGGAACTTCTCCGCAGCGGTCACGATGTTGTGCACTCGAGCGGCGCTGGAGCCAGCGAAGCGGCTCTCGCCTCGTGCCACCAGCTCCTTGATCCCCATCTCATGCACGTTCCTCTCATCGACGGCAGGCGGCACGGCGCGCACCGGCAGCTCCGCCTCCCGGTCGCCACGGGCGACCACCGCCTGGATCCGTCGGACCGTTTCTGGCACGTCCAGCTCCCGACCGACCTGGCTGGGCACCAGCGTGATGAAGGTCCCTGTGTCCGGGTCGAAGTCGATGCGGGCATCCCTCGGCTCAATGGCGATGAGCTCGGCCCATCGCTCCACCTCGGCGGTCAGGGCCGCTTCGTCCAGCGTGATGTCGAAGGAGTCCTCCCTTCTCTCCAGCCGCATCATCTGGGCCAGCTGGGCTGGATCCAGGGCGAAGCTTAACAAGCCGTCGGGGCTGGTCAGGGTGATGGGCCCGCTGAGGAATTCCCGGACCTTTTCCTCGGCGGCGGAGAGGTCGGAGATGGCCGGCTGGTGCTCCTGGATCACGGCATCCACCACGCCGGGCTTTCCCTGTTGGAGGCGATCCATGATCGCTGCCAGGGTGGCCGGGATGTCCATCTCCCGGCCGGGCTGCCCGGGGATCACCGTCGGCTGGAGCCCCTGGACCTCCAAACGGGCCTCCCGTGCCGGGCGGTAGAGTTTCTGGGCCAGCCGTTCCAGCGTGAACCGGACCTGGCGCTCGTCGTATGTGACGACGGGGGGGACGGCCCGGCCTGAGATCAGGACCAGAAGGCGGGTGCTCAAATCCTCCAGGAGATCCCCGCTGCGGCCGATGAGATAAGCCGCCCGGACGGTGGCTCGTGTATCCAGGCTCGCCCCTACATCGTCAGGTTGCAGCGGGACGAGGTCTTGATCGGTGCGAAGCAGGATAGCTGGGATAGGATACGGGGTCAGCGCCTCGCTCAGAATGGCCGACGCCTGGGTGGGCGTCTTCCCCCCCACCGGGATGCCCGCCACCGTCACGCCCGGATAGATCTTGTCCGCGTACGCGAACTCCAGGCCGATCAGCGCTCCGGCGACCAGCAGGGTCGCCAGTCCTAGCGCGATGAATAGGCTGAGAAGCGGCCGACGTGGCCGGGTGGTGGCCATCGGCCTGGGTGTGCTGATCACTCGTGTCACATCCATGGCTCCCGAGTCTGGGGGGAGTTCACAGTGGTAAGCGTTCCGTATAAGCTGCCGGGAACGAGACATTTGGTCAAAGTATCCCGGTGTGGCTGCGCCTCGTCGGTGAGGTAGCCCACGTTCATGCTGTGCCTCTCCAGGCGGGCAACGACCATTCGCCTGGGATCCCTTGGGAATCCTTGTATCGGAAGGTCCAGTAGGGTACCCAGGCCAGCGCACAGAGCGTCACCTGTACATCCGCTCGTCTCGGCGTGAGCTTTCGGGTCTCCATCTCCTGGACGGCCCTTTCCCATCGCTCTGAGATCTCCCGGATCTCCTCCTCGAGTTCCTGTTCCAGCTCTTTGATTTGCTCCTGGAGGTCTTCGATGGTCTCCAGGGATTCCTCGATGTCCTCCTTGGCCCGGCTGGTCATCCGCTGTCGGCGTAGCGCGCTGGAGATGGAGCGGGTGGAACGGCGGCCCAGTGCGAAGCCCAGCAGGCTTTCCCCGAGGTTGGCCCAGAACTCCCGTTTGCGCCCCTCGTACTCCGCCTGATCCTCCCGGAGCTCCCGTTGCTCTCGCTTGAGCCGCTCCTCCAGCCGATCCTTGCGCTTCTCGTAGCGCTCTCGAACCTTTTCGATCTCCTCGTCCCTTCGCTCTCGGGCGACGCGCTCGCAGCGTCGGCGGAATTCCTCCGGGGGCTCATCGGGGCGCGCCGAGAGCTTCAGCGCCGGGTTGTAGGGGACCTCCAGTGTCTGCGATCGGTACAGCCAGTCGGAGAGCGCTTTGCTCAAGGATCGCAGCTCCCGGGCGGTGTTCACGGAGGCGGGGATCTCTACGAACGCGGCGTTGGGCTCCGGCTCCGGGCGCAGATCTCCCGATGAGAGCTTCAGAGGCTCCGCCGTATCCCATCGGGCCGCCCCTGGCCTGTCCGGTGGCTCCAACAGCAGCGAGATCTCCTTCTGTGCGCTGGAGCCGCTCCTGCGGTCGAGGAAGTTGACGGTGGCCATGCCCAGGATGGCCGCCCGGTACACCAGTCGCTGATCGATCACCTCGATGTCCCGTCCTATGGCGGCGTACAGGGCCTCTTGGGCCTGTCCTCGTCCGATCTTGACAGGAAGGAAGACCTGCGGTATGTCCGCCGGGAGCGTGGGGCGGGTGGCGGGCGGCTCCTGGCTTGGGCGGGGGGCAGCTGTGGCCGCTGGCGCTCGCTCGGGTGTGGAAGCGCGAGGCCGTCGCCCGGCCATGAGCTGGCGGACCTGCTGGCGTGTGAGTGGCCCTCGCAGGTAGCTCATAGCCCATCGGGTGCGGAAGAGCACCGGCCCCTCGGCGTGCACGTTGTTCATGAGGAACACCCGGGACTCCAGCCCGGCGATGAGGCGATCCAGCGTGCGGCGATCGGCCAGGGCGCCTGCCCCCAAGGCACCCTCGATGCCGTCCAGAAGGCGGTCCTTGTCCTGTTCCGTCTGTAGCTTGCCGATGAACCACGTCCCCGCGTTGCTCAGCCCCTTGTAATCCAGGTCCACCGGGTTCTGCGTCACCAGGAGGACCCCCAGGCCGTAGGCCCGAGCTTGCTTCATCAGGGTGAGCAGGGGGGGCTTGGAAGGCGGATTGGCGACGGGAGGGAAGTATCCCATCACCTCGTCGAAGTACAGCAGGGCGCGCAGGGAGGTGGTCCCCGGCTGTGTGCGCATCCAGGCTAGCACCTGTTCCAGCAGCAGTGTGACGAAGAACATGCGCTCCGCGTCAGGCAGGTGGGCGATGTAGAAGATGCTGACGCGAGGCCGTCCATCCGACGTGTATAGGAGGGTACCGACGTCTAGCGGCTCTCCCTCCAGCCAGGCCTGAAACGCCGGGGCGGCGATCATGGCGTTCAACGCCATGGCCAGCTCGAATCGCTCCTTTTGGGGGTAAAATGTGTCCACATCGAAGACGCCCAGCTGGCGGACGGGAGGCTCCTGGATCTGCCGGATGATCTGAGGGATATCGAGATCCTCCCCCTGGCGCCAGGCGTGCTCGAAGATGTGGGCCAGCAGGATGTGCTCCCGGCTGCGCATGGGGTCCGCCTCGACGCCCACCAGGCCCAGGAGCGCCGAGACGGTGGTGCTGATCTTCTCTCGCAGCTCCTCCTCATAATCCTCCCAGGGGAGGTTCGGGGCCTTCAGCGTGTGCAGGATGCTGATGGGCACGCCAGCCTCGGAGCCGGGCGTGTAGATGGTGAACTCCGCCGCCTCGCGCAGCCGTCGGATGCGGTCCGGCCCCTGGCCCCATTTGGCCAGGCCCTCTCGCCATAGTCGTGCCTGTTGCTCGGCAAAGGCGTCCAGATCCAGCCCCTTGCGGCGGGCGTCGTCCGGGTTCACCCAGGGGCGGAAGTCCTCGGGCCTCAGATCAGGGAACGTGAGCAGCAGGTTCGTGATATCCCCTTTGGGATCGATGAGGAGGGAGGGGATGCCCTCCAGGGTTGCCTCTTCGATCAGATCGATGCAGAGCCCGGTCTTCCCGCTGCCCGTCATGCCCACGCATACGGCGTGCGTGGTGAGGTCCCGGGCGTCGTACAGCAGGGGGGTGTCCGTGGTCTCCCCGCTCTTTGGATCTACCAGCCGCCCCAGGTAGAAGGTTCCTGGCTTCTCGATGTCGGGCATGAAAATGGTCTCCTCTTGGGTTGAAAGGACGCTTGTGATCCTTCTTGGAGCGATTGTAGCAGACATAATCGGAAACGGCAAGCGTTATTTTGCGGGGGAAGCCCCCTCAATCGAACCGCATGAAGCGGATGACGGTCTCCAGGAATTCCCGGGGCGATGCCCGATAAGGGTGAATCCAGCGTTTGATGGCGTATCCCTTCCACAATTTGTACGCCAGCCAGTACACGGGATTTCGCGGCAGCGCGATCAGGGCTCGGAGCCACGCGGTCAGCCGGGGGAACGCGACGGCCAGTGCGAAGAGCCTGACCAGGTTCTCCGTCATGCGGCGGTGTCGAGGGCTGGGGAAGTGCAGGATGGATCGGTCCCAGGCGGAGGTGCTGATCGCATCGACGCTTTCGTCCAGCAGTCCGGCCTTTCGGGCGAACTCGCCCAGCTCGGTGCGGGGGTACGGCTGGTAGAGGAAGGCGTTGGCGTATTGCGCCCGGCAGGCGATGTTGAGTTCTAGCGTTTTGAAGTCGTCGGCCAGCGTGCCGGTGGGCAGCCCCAGCATGTTGGTGGTGATCAGGGCGATGCCGGCGTCGTGAATCAGATCGGCCGCCCGGATGATCTGATCCCGGGATAGATGTCGCTTCAACACCAGGTTGCGCAACCGATCGTCCCCCGTCTCGATGCCCATGCCCACGCTGACGCATCCTGCGGATTTCAATAGCCGCACCAGATCCTCGTCCACCAGATTCGCCCGCACATTGCAGAAGAAGGGAAGTCCGATCCTGCGGGGATATACCCGGGCGAACTCCTCCAGCCAGTCGCGGGGCACGATGAACAGGTCGTCCAGGAACACGACGAAGGCCAGCGGGTAGCGGGACCGGACCTGGTCGATCTCCTCCAGCACGTGGTCCACGCTTCGCCGGCGGACCCGTCGCCAGGGTGGGCCGTAGATCTCCGTCATGGCCTGGTTGAAGCAGAAAGTGCATTGGTACGGGCAGCCCCGGCTGGCGACGAAATGCTTCAGCCCGCTCTCCCGGGTGAATCGATCCTTGCGGTAGACCAGCTCGCGATCCGGCAGGGGGAGCGCATCCAGATCGCCGATCAGGGGGCGTACAGGGTTGCGATGGATCTGCCCGTTTTGCTTGACCCATAGATTGGGGATGTCGGTGATGGGGGAGCCTCGGGCTAGTGCGTCAGCCAGATCGCATAGGGGGCGCTCGCCCTCGCCTATGCAGAGGATGTCCACGCCATCCTCCTCGATGAACTCCGGGAAGAAGGTGGGATGGGGGCCGCCGAAGACGCTGATGGCGCCCGTGGCCTCCTTCAGCCGGGCGTTCAACGCCAGATATTCCCGCTGGCTGCCGGTGAAGACGCTATAGGCCAGCACGTCAGGCCGGAAGCGGACCGCGGCTTTCACCGGGTCCTCGTGGGAGGCCGCCGTGAGTCCGACCTCATGCCCCGCCGCTTTCAGCACCGCTGCGAGCTGCATGATTCCCTGCGGCTCGTAGTCGATCTTCCTGAGCACGAACAGGATCCGCGTTCCATCGGCCATGGTACCCCTCCCCGTCGTATGCGGCGGAAAAGGTGCCCGAGCTGCGATGGAGGTTTACCGGCGCGTAAGGCACCTTGGGCTCATACACGTCGGTCGCGGGTCGCTTTTATGGCATCTGATCGGGATCCCACACGATCAGGACCCCGAGAAAGTCGGCGGGACGCTTGATGAGCGCCTCGTAGGTGGCCGGGACCTCTTCAGGGCGGATATGGTGCCGGATCAGGCCATCGCTCTGCAGAGATCCGTCGGCCAGCAGGCCCAGGATCAGGTCCTGGTTGCGCTCTCGCGTCCAGGGATCCTGGGATGTGTAGGCGTGTGCGGCGAGCCTCTCATGAGCGCCGATCAGGGTGATCCCTCGGCGGTGCACGGTGCTGTATACGTCGATGTCGGCTTTGCCCCTGGGGCTCCCGAGCAGGACCACGCGCCCTCCCTCGGCCGCCAGTTCCAGCGCCGTGGCGATCACCGTGGGATTCCCTGTCGCCTCGATAACCACCTCGGCCATGCGGCCGCCCGTCATCTCGCTCACGATGGAGTGCGGAGACACCTCGTCGGGATTGATGGCGTGGATACCGTGGTCGCCTGCGATGCGCACCCGGGCGGGGATCGGATCTACCCCGATCACGGGGCGTGCCCCGGACAGACGGCTGAGTTGCGCTGCGAGTTGCCCGATCAGGCCCAGACCCAGGACCACGACTGTCTCCCCCAGAGAGATCCGGGCCTGCCGCACACCCATCAGGCTGATACCACCCAGCCGGGCCAGGGCGCCCTGTGCCATGGATACTCCTAGCGGCAAGGGGCGCACGAGGGTCGTGCGCACATCGCAAAGGGCCCAATCGCCATGCGGTGCAGCGGCCAATACCCGGTCGCCGATCGCCCATCCGGTTACGTCCTCTCCGATGGCCTGGATCGTCCCCGTCAGCGCGTACCCCAGGGGAAGGGGGAGCCTGGGGAATGGAGCGTTGGGCAGCGTGTAGCCGATGTGCGTCCCACTGTAGATGGCAATCTCGGTGCCGGCGCTGATCAGGGAGCACGCCGATCGAATGAGGATCTCATGCGGTCCCGGCCGATCCGGGAGCTCGTAGGTCTCCCATTCGATCTGACGGATGGCCCTACACAGCAAACGCTGGGCTTGCACGTTGGGTTCCTCCGAATTCTTCGCCTTGGGTCATGCCTCTCGCAGCGCTCGGATGACCTGGCTCAACGTGGGGCGCTTGCCGTACATGAGCAGCCCCATGCGGAACATCTTGCTGCCCACCCATAGCACGGCCGGGATCGTCGCGATGAGGATGGCGAGGCTGCCGACGATGTCCACCGTCGGCACCTCCGTCATGGGGAGCCGGATGAGCATCATGGTCGATGCGGTCAGCGGGAACCACGAGAGCACGCGGGCCAGCATCATGTTGGGATCCGAGAACATGAACCCGCTCAGCATCATCGGTATGGCTGCCGTCAGGGAGAAGATCCCGGCCAGCTGCTGGGACTCGTGCATGGTGCTGCCCAGCGATCCGATGGCTCCCAACAGGACGGCGTAGACCAGGAACCCCAGCAGGTAATAGACCAGTCCCAGGATGAAGACCTCCGGCCGGGAGAGCAGGGATACGGCGACGCCGAGCAAGGTCAGGGCGCCTCCGCTGAGCCCTAACGTCAGGGATAGCCATACGATCACCTGGGTCAATCCCAGCGCACCCAGGCCGATCACCTTCCCGGCCAGGAGCTCCCAGGGCGTGACGGAGGATAGCAGGATCTCGATGATCCGATCCGTCTTCTCCTCGGCGATCCCACGCAGGAGGTATCCCGAGGAGACGAAGATGGTCATGACGAGCAGGATGCCGAGGAAGAAGGGGACGATGATGTTCAGCGCCGTACTCAACGGCCCCCCTTGGGGATATCCCTCCTCCGGGTTGATGGTGACGGCCCGGATGGGATCCGCCAGGCGCTCTCGCAGCGTGGGGGAGAGGTCGTCCCGCAGCAGGTGGTCCACGAAGAACTTGCGCACGAGGGTGGAGTCCTCTAGTACGGCGGCGCTGAACCCGCTCCCCTTGCTGTATACCAGCACCTCGCCGCTGGTCATGTAGTCCTTGGGGATGATGAGCAGCGTGGTGACCTTATCGGACAGGACGGCTTGGCGGCCCTCCTCCTCATTTGGGAAGAGGTGGAACCGGTCCTGGTAGGCGGGCAGGATGGGCGTGAAGGCTCCCAGGTGGTCAACCACGCCGATGTTGTCCGGCTCCATGGAGAAGTGCTGCTCGAGGAAGGCGGTCGCGGGCCCGCTGAAGAAGGCGGCGATCACCAGGCCGATGATGCTCAGGACGGGAATCAATATCGTCATGATGATGAAGCCTGGGCGCCGTATGTTCACCAGGTATTCGTGTCGGGCGATGATCCACACCTTATGCATGGCCGCCCTCCTTGACCAGCGCGATGAAGATCTCTTCCAATGGCATCGTGGCGACCTCGAAGGACTCTATGGGGATATCGCGTGCCACCAGCGTTCGGAGCAACTCCTGTGGGGAGATGTCTTCCAGCGTGAGGAGGTAGGTGTTCTCGTGCCTCTCGATGCGTGCAACCCCTGGGAGCGCTCCCAATTCGGCTGGAGTGCGCAGGCGGACCGCGCGGGGAGCGTAGCGGCGTTTGATCTCGGACAGCGATCCGTAGAGCACCGCCTTTCCCCGGTTGATGAGCACGATGCGGTTGCATAGCGCCTCCACCAGGTTCATCTGGTGGGCGCTCAGCACGATCGTCTTGCCCTCCTCTTGTAGCTCCCGGATCAGTTGTTTGATCAACCCGACGTTGACGGGGTCCAGGCCTTGGAATGGCTCATCGAGGATGATCAGGTCAGGATTGTGCGCCACGCTGGCGACGAATTGGAGCTTTTGCTGCATGCCCCGGCTGAGGTCACGGACCTTGCGTTCGGCCCACTCGTCGAGCCCCACGCGCTCCAGCCACGCTTTCGCCCTTCGGCGGGCGAGGGTGCGAGAGACGTTCTTCAGCTCCGCCAGATAGGTGAGCACGTCCAACACCTTGATGTCTCGGTAGAGGCCGCGCTCCTCTGGCAGGTAGCCGATACGCTCTCGTGCCACGCCGGGGGGATACCCCAGGACGCGCACTTGTCCCGCGTCCGGTGCGAAGATGTCCATGATGATCCGGATGGTGGTTGTCTTGCCCGCTCCGTTCGGGCCTAGCAGACCAAAGATTTCCCCCTCATGTACCTCAAAGGATAGATCATCGACGGCGGTGAAGCCATTGTATCGTTTGGTCAGGTGGTGCACCTGAAGCATCATGGATGAGCTCCTGATGCCCGAAGACGGGGCTGTGTTGATCGCCAGGCAACGGTGAACCCCACACCCCTATTCTAGCCCAGTATGCAAAATGATGCAACGTTTTGTTGTCGTCAGGAGGTCGGCGCGTGGCGCTCCCGTTGCCATCGATCCCGTCCCCTTGGGCGTCCTTAGGTTGTCCTTCCGAATCAGGCAACTCCATAGTATAACCGCGTGGCAATGGAAAAGCTGTTAGGCAGGTCTCAATGTGAGGGGTGGGGGGATTGCAAAATGCGTCTGGTTCGGGTAGACTCCCGGCGGTTGTATATCCACAGAGCATAGGAGGTTCCCCTATGAACGCGCAGGGGCCGGTTCGTGTGTGCCTCATCGGATGCGGAGGGATGGCCCGCCATCATGTGCGGACGATGTTGCAGCAGGCGGACCGCACCGAGATCGTGGTGGCGTGTGATCCATCGCCGGAGGCTTACGAGGCCATGGCTGACGTCTTTCGTGTGGTCGGGTTGGAGCCGCCGCCGAACCAGCCGGACCTGGAGCGGCTTCTGGCTGACTATGGCGATCGTCTGGACGCTGCGCTCATCGCCACGCCGCACGCGTATCACCACGACCAGGCGCGGGCATGTCTGGAGGCGGGATTGGATGTCCTGCTGGAGAAGCCCATGGTGATGAACGCTGCCGAGGCACGCAGCCTCATCGATGTGCGCGATCGCACTGGGAAGCTGTTGGTGGTGGCCTTCCCCGGTAGCCTCTCGCCCCAAATCCGCACGGCCGTGCGGATGATGCGTTCCGGGCAGTTGGGCGCTTTGCTGAGCATCAGCGCCGTCGTGTGGCAAGGGTGGGGGCCGGGCACCGTGGGGACGTGGAGGCAGCGGCCGGAGCTCTCCGGCGGGGGCTTTCTCTTTGATACAGGGGCTCACATGCTGAACACCGTCACAGACCTGGCGGGAGAGGATTTCGTCGAGGTGGCGGCCTGGCTGGATCAGCGCGGCCGGCCCGTGGACGTCATGGCGACCGTTATGGGGCGTTTGCGGTCTGGTCCCCTGGTCACCATGCATGGATGCGGTGAGGCGATCCCCTCCTGTGCTTCCGATGTGCGGGTCTTCTGCGAGCGGGGGATCCTCCGCACCGGCATATGGGGAGAGCGGCTGGAGTTGCAAGCCTATGGCGAATCGGAGCTCTCGCCGGTGGATGTGCCTCCGTCGTCGGGCGTGTGGGAGCAGTTCCTGGCTGTGCGTGATGGACGGATTCCCAATCCGTGCCCGCCGGAGGTCGGATTGCGCATGGCGAAGCTATGGGATGCCATCCGGGCGTCCGCCGCACAGGACGGAAAGCCGGTATCGTGTGGCTGACCGCTCTCGGAGGCGGTCGAGACCGACATGTGCTTGCTTAGCGCGCGTCCTATGCGGTAGGAGGGGATCCGGCCTGGGATGACTCTATCGCCGGGATGCGGGAAAGGCGGCTCGCGGCATGTCCGCTCATTCCACGAAGATCTCGACGTGCTCGCCTTCCTCCTCATCCAATACATCGATGATCTTGCCCGATGTGCCGGACCGGATGATCTCGGCGACCTCCTCCAGGCGGATCCCTTCCACCTCGGGTGCGAACCGTGCGCCGATCTTCAGGCCGGCGCTCACCAGGCCCAGAGGAATACTCACGCTTACCTTTTGCTTGCCTGTGGCCGTATCGGTGACCCGGATGCGGAACCAACGGGCGCCTGCTCCCGTCCCCGTTGGCTCCGAGGAGGGGCCGATTCTCTGCTCATCGGCCAACGCTGCCAGCAGGCGCGCCCCTTCCTCTGCCGTGATCTTGCCCTCTTCGACCATTTTCAGGATCTTTCGTCGCTCCTCTGCAGTGGCCATGATCTTCCTCCTGGTTGCCATGATCGTGTGCGTTGAGGCATCGTTGTGGTTCGGTGTCGGTTCTCATCGCTGTCGATACACGAGGGAACGGACATCGCTTATGATCCCCATGTGATTACCGACCCTCTCCCCGTAACAATCGCATCGCCTGCTCGTAGGTGATCTTTCCCTCATCCAGATCGTCCAGGATGCGTCGCCGTTCCTCCGGCGAGAGGGGGGAAGGCTCCTCCCGGCCCGGCTCGTAGCCCAACGCCCGGATGACCTCGTGCAGGCGGCTGCGGATCGTCGGATAGGAGAGGCCGAGCTCCTCCTGCATCCGGGTGAGCTTTCCCTCGCATCGGATGAAGGTCTCGACGAACCGGAGCTGTTCCAACGTCAGTTTTGAGAACGGCCCGCCGCTGAAATGGCCCTCGATCGTGGCGTCGCACTCGGGGCAGTAGAGCCTGGTGACGGTGATCTCACCGCCACATAGCGGGCATTGGGTGGGTAGAGGCCTCATGTGCGTTTCTCCTAGCTCCATCAAGCTTTCATTTGGACTCGCGCCTTGATGGTTTTTAGGTTTGGGTTGATTATCTGATTGCATTATACCGTTTGTGTTTCGATTTGTCAATGTGAGTTTTTGATTTGTTGATCTTTCGTTGGTTGTGATCTTGGGTCTGGGGTGGGGCTCAAGGCTCAAGCTCGTTGGGGGACCGTCGCTTTGCGGCGCTTAAGGCGGCATGCTATACTGCGGCTTGCGTGAGGAGGTGGCGAGGATGAGTGTGCCAACCGTTGAGGATGTACTGGAGACGATCCGGGCCCGTGTGGCGATGCTGTCGATCGGGTTGCTGGCCTGTCTGGCGCTTCTTCTGTGGCTTTCCCCGGCGGAGCAGACGCTGGGACAGATCGTCAAGCTGGTTTATCTGCACGGCGCTCTGGTCCGCACGGCAGCGCTGCTGCTGGTGATCAGCCTGCCGATCAATTTGGTGGCATTGGTGGAGCCGCGATCCGCATGGGCGCTCTGGGGGAAGGCGCTCGTCGGGACGATCGTCGTCGTGTGGCTGCTGCACACCCTCTTCAGCATGGTGACGACCTATGCGGCCTGGGGTGTGCCCATCGCCTGGTTTGAGCCGAGGACCCGGTTTACCTTCGCCTTTGCCGGGGGGCTGCTGGCCATGTTGGCGGTGGTGTACATCGTGGCAGACGATCGCTTCACCCATGCCGTGTTTGCGGCGCTAGCCGGTGTCGCCCTGCTGTTGATGCCCCGGCTGGGGGTGATCCAACATCCCTTAAACCCGATCGGCACCTCTCCCTCCGTGGCGATCCGGGCTTTCTACGTGGGGATTCTGCTCGTGTCCCTGGCCCTGGCCGGCCTTTTGGTGATCGAGCTAGAGGCCTGGCTACATGCCAGGCTCCTCTCTCGGTGAGGATATTCGCCTTCGCAGCATCTCCGCCTCCCTGGGGGCCAGGATATGATGCCCCTTTGGGGTGAAGAGCCAGAAGGCCCCACATCCTTGTTGCAGCGGATTGCATCGCGCCAGGGAGATCGCTCCCTCGGGTGTGGCGAGTCGGACCACTGCGGTGGTAGGGGTATGGCAGGTGGGGCATGGCTCACCTGGCGTGCCCTTTGCCCAAGGAGAGCAAGGGGGGCGAGGGCGAAGTATCCGCCGGATGGCCGACAGATATCGTTGCCAGGTGGGTTGAGAGCTCCTGAGAGGAGCGGGCGGTATGGGTGGGGGATAGGACTCCTTCGGCTGGGCGGTGTGATGTCCGCACCCCGGGGTCGTGATGTTCACCACGTCGAGCGAGGGGGTGAGCGCCCTGTCCGGGAGGGGATCGGTCCATGTGCAGTATCCGGCCCAGCCGCCGGACATCTGCCAGGACATGCCGGAGAAGCGGAACCGCTGGCAGGTGCCGCACAGGAGCGGCGTGATGTGGCCGGGAAGTGCCTCTATGAGCTGGCGCAGGGCTGCGTCGCCGGCCAGTATCCCTCCCAGTGTGTGCTCTTTTGGGTCGCGTGCTCGGGGGTGAACCGAGAATCGCTGCTTGCCGATCTGGAGAGTCCACTCCTCGTTGATGGTGAGGATGGCTGGCTGGAGTCGTTCGCCGCAAAGGGCTTGGATCTGGTATCGACGCATCGTCCCTCCGACATATCCCGAGCTACCCGTGGTAGAGGATGATCTCGCATGCCCTCTCCGGCTGCTGGGATCTGTCGCCATTAAAGGTAGCCGGACGGTGTTGCACAGGGGTAAAAGGCTTGTAATCGAAGTGCAAAAGCGGGTGAGAAACGAAGGGCTCCCCACCACGGGATGGGGAGCCTTTGATCTTCTCGGGGTCTGGGCGGAGGGCGGGGATCCGGGCTTCTTGAGCGGGATTTTTCAGGCGAACAACACCGACGCCAGCTTGTTGCGATATTCCCGCGCCAGCGGGTGATCTCCGAGCTGATCGAAGATGTGCAGCATGGCCTGGCGGGCGCCGTCGTCGTGGAACTTGCGATCCCGCCGCACGATCTCCAGGTAGTGCTCCAGCGCCTCCTCGTAGCGTCCCTGAGTGGTGAGCAGGCTGGCCAGCTTGTAACGCGCCTCCAGATCGTCGGGCGCCTCGGCGATGCGAGCTCGGAGGCTGCTCTCGTCCGCGTCCCCGATCTCCTTGCGCAGCTCGATCTCTTGCCTCAGGCGTGTGGCCTCATGTCCCTCCGGGGTGGCGGCAGGGACGCGCCGAAACACCTCCAGCGCCTCGTCCTCTCGTCCCTGCTGTAGCAATGCCTGTCCGAGTCCCAGAAGCCCTGCCGGGTGATCGGGGTTCTGGGTCAGCACCTCTCGGAATTTCGCCTCGGCCTCGGCCAGCTTCCCCGCTTGAAGTAGCGCTCGTCCCTCGGCCGCCTTCATATCCAGCTCGTCAGGCAAGATCTGCTCGATGAACTGGCGCACGGCCGGCTGGGGCTGCGCGCCTACGAACTCCGCCACCACCCGGCCGTCTCGGAACGCCTTCACGGCCGGGATGCCCTGCACGCCGAACTGGGCGGCCAGGCGGGGGTTTTCGTCCACGTTCAGCTCGGCGAGGATGAACCGCCCGCCGTACTCCTGCGCCAGGCTCTCCAGGATGGGGCTGAGCATCCGGCAGGGGCCGCACCAGGGCGCCCAGAAATCCACCACCACCGGCACCTCGTGGGACCGCTCAACGACATCCCTTTGGAAGGTCTGTTCATTTACCTTGATGATCGTCTGATTCCCTGTAGCCATCGCGTTCACCATCGTTTCCTTTCTGCAAGTTCGCCTTAGTTCACCCAATATATACGGCTTCTTTTGTAGAACCACCCTATATCTTGGTGTGGGTGGCGAAAGGCGCTGCCTTCTGCCGCCTGAATGGCCAAACTTGAGGGGACCCTCTGGACCTCCTCATGGCACTTGCGCAGAGCTTGAAGCGCCTCGCCTGTGGACGAGGCGCTTTCCTGGGCTATTGTACTCGCTCTGGCGGGCGGCGCCAAGTTTGGAGGGGGCAAGGTTGCGTGTCCTTTCTGGGGAGAACGCCTTGGGAAAAAGTGAGGAGGCATCGTCCCTCAAATAGGGAAGAGGCATTCCCTGTATTTTGTGGTTGGTATGGGAAGTAACCCCGTATATTGTGGTCCGTTAGCGGGGGCTCGTGTGAAGGCGGGGATAGACATATGTTGACATAATATGGTGTTGGGTGATCCACAGGAGGAGAAGGCGGGTATGGAAGGTCCGGCTTCGTGCAAATGCGGAGGCCGGCCTCAGGCCGGCCTCCTGCGTTCGCCGTGGAGCTAGAGCGTCGCTTTGATGGGGATGGTGAGGGCTCCAGCCTCCCAGGTATTTACCCGCACGTTGATCTTGTGCTCCCCCTCTTCCAGCTTCTTGTCGGCTACCCGCACCGTGAGGGTGCTGCCGACCGGGAAGTGCAGCGGCGCACTGGGGGTGATCTCCGTGGCCTGTAGCACCTTCTCCCTGGCCACGATCGTGACTTTCTCCAGGGGGATCTCCTCGCCATCGACTTCCAGAGCGATCAGCCGGCTGAGCGTGCCCGAGTCCACCACGTTCCTCATGGCGAACTCGAAACCCTCGTCCGTGTTCTTGAGGCTATCCTGGACGTAGATCCGTTCCAACAGGTAACCAGGGATGGAGAACATTGGGTATCCTCCTTGGGTGATGTATAATGGTCGAGCGCCGATGGGACCCTTCCGACTCTCTTCCAAATATAGCACGGCTGTGGTTCCTTTGCAATATCACTGGCGTGATTCCCCACATCTCGCCGCGGGGTCGCGGAGGGCACTGAGAGGAGAGAAATAAAGAGAGAGCCTCTGCGTCTCCGGGCGTGAAGGGAATGTGAGACATGCGTTTGCGAGATCTGTTGGCGGAGATCCCCTTCGCTCAGGTAGTTGGCAACATGGATACCCCCATTTCCGGGCTGGCGTATGACTCTCGCCGTGTACGGCCAGGAGATCTCTTCGTGGCCGTGCGTGGCTTCCATGTGGACGGCCATGCCTTTATCCCGGATGCGTTGTCCCGGGGGGCGGTGGCCATCATGGCGGAGGAGCCGCCACCTCCCGATGTGTCCGCGCCCTGGGCCCAGGTGCCCGATTCTCGGGCGGCGCTGGCCCTCCTGGCGGCTGCGTTCCATGGCCATCCGGCCCGCCGTCTGCGCGTCGTGGGCGTGACCGGCACCGACGGGAAGACCACGACAACCACCATGATCAGCGATATCCTGGAGGCTGCAGGGCATCGCACCGGGTGTATGACGACCGTCTCCTTCAAGGTGGGGGATCGGGTGTGGGATAATGACACCCGCCAGTCCACGCCCGAGGCGCCGGAGGTGCAGTCGTTGTTGCGCGAGATGGTGTCCTCCGGCTGCGAGTACGCCGTGATCGAGAGCACGTCTCATGGGCTGGCGTTGCACCGTCTGGATGCCTGTGAGTATGACGTGGCTGTATTGACCAACGTGACCCACGAGCACCTGGACTTTCATGGCTCGGTGGAGGCTTATCGGCTGGCCAAGGCCCGCCTGTTTGAGATGTTGGGGGAGGCGGTGCATAAGGGGATCCCCAAGACCGCCGTGGTGAACCTGGATGATCCACACGCCAGGATGTTCATCGACCGATCGCCGGGGCAGGTCATCACTTACGCCCGAGAGAATCCTGCGGCGATGGTTCGGGCCCGTGATGTCGTGGCCTCGCCCTCTCAATTGACGTTCACGGTGGACACGCCGTGGGGCACAACGGATATCTTGCTGCGGCTCGCCGGCGACTTCAACGTGGGGAACGCCCTGGCCGCGTTGTCCGCCGCCCTTTCACAAGGGGTGCCTCTGGATGTGTGTCGGGAGGCGTTGGCCCGCTTCCGTGGCGTACGTGGGCGCATGGAGACGGTAGACTGTGGCCAGCCGTTCACCGTGATCGTGGATTATGCTCACACGCCGGAGTCTTTCGAGCGGGTCATGGGGATCATGCGACCGTTGACGAAGGGTCGCTTGATCGTCGTGTTCGGAAGCGCCGGAGAGCGAGACCGCCAAAAGCGGGCGATTCAGGGGGAGATCGCGGGGCGCTATTGCGATTTCCTGGTGTTGACGGACGAGGACCCTCGTCTGGAGGATCGCTGGGCCATCCTGGATGAGATCGCTGCCGGGGTGGAGCGGGCTGGCAAGCGGGAGGGCGACGGGTACGTGAAGATCGCCGACCGAGCTGAGGCGATCGCGGCCGCGTTGCGATATGCTCGGCCGGGGGATGTGGTATTGCTCCTGGGCAAGGGGCATGAGGGGAGCATCATCTACGGCACGGAGAAGATGCCCTGGGATGAGCGGGCGGCCGCGGAGGCGGCCCTGCGGGCGATGGGATACGGGAAGGGGAGATGGGTGAAGGACTGACGGCGGATGAGATCGCAAGGGATTTGCGGGCGCTGGGGCTGTGTCCTGGCGATGACGTCCTGGTTCACTCCTCGCTCAGCAGCCTGGGCTGGGTGGAAGGCGGCCCGGATACGGTGATCGATGCCCTGTTGATGGTCGTTTCGCCGGGGGGCACGGTGCTGATGCCGGCGCTCACCGGCTCCCCGGAGGATGGGCCGGACCGGCCGCCGCTCGTGGATGTGCGCCATACGCCATGTGCCACCTGGATCGGGCGCATCCCGGAGACGTTTCGCCGGCGGCCTGGGGCCCGACGTAGCCTGCATCCGACTCACTCCGTGACGGCTATCGGAGAGCGGGCGGTGTGGTATACGACTGGGCACGAGCGATGTGCGATGCCGTGTGGCCCCGGCAGTCCCTATGTGCGCCTCATGGATCGTGGCGGCTATATCTTGCTGCTCGGATGCACGCAGGAGAGCAACACCTCGTTGCATGCGCTGGAAGAGTTGGCCGACGTTCCTTATCATCTCCAGGAGGACGTTACGGATGCGGTGGTGATTGACGAGGCCGGCCGGGAGATCGTCGTCTCGGGGCGGTTGCATTGGTGGGGCTGGAAGCGCCGCTTCTCTCGGGTGGATGAGCCGTTGCGGCGGGCGGGGGCTATGCGAGAGGGAATGGTGGGCCAGGCCCATGCTCGCCTGATCGATGCCCGTCGAATGCGTGAGGTGATCCTGCCGCTGTTGCGGGAGGATCCTCTGTATCTTCTGTCCGATGAGGCCCGGAGTGAATGGCGACGGAGACATGGCGGGGCGCTGTCTGGTTGACGTGAAGCCGACCCGCATAGAAGCGAGGCCGCCCACGCTTGCGTTTTCAGAGTTCACATGTCGCTTCTTGACGGTTAGATCAGCGTCGGGCGAGCTCCCTGTCCAGCATGATCAGGCCCGGCGGATGGTTGCCGACCAGCTTCAGCATCTCGATAATCCTCGAGGCCGTCTTCTCCTCCTCGACCTGCTCGTCCACGAACCACTGCAGGAAGCTCTGGCTGGGATAGTCCTTCTCCTCGACCGCCTGCGCGTAGAGCGTGTGGATCATGGCCGTGACCTTCTGCTCGTGCTCCAGGGCCTGCTCGAAGGCGGCCAGCGGAGACTCGAACTCGATCGGGGGCTGGTCGATGGCCTGCAGCGCCACACGTCCCCCTCGATCGTAGATGAACTCATAGAACTTCATCGCGTGCTCAACCTCTTCCTGGGCCTGGGCACGCATCCAGTGTGCGAATCCGTCCAGGTTGATCGAGTCGTAGTAGGCAGCCATGGACAGATAGAGATAGGCGGAGTACAGCTCTTCCTTCAACTGCTCGTTCATCGCGTCTTGTAGTCGGTCGCTCAACATGGTGGAATCTCCTTTCCGTTGACCGGATAAAAGTAAATGACAATCCGGGTCGAGCGTGTGGCCTATGGGCTTGTGAGGTCGCCCCTAGAGCCGGGTTCGTCCCCGGATTGTTCGCTTGGGATCGGTTCCCCCTGTGCCTCTTGACAACGGGCGCAGAGGCCATAGATGGCCATGTCATACCGGGTGGCGTGGAAACGCCGCTCCTCCCGAATCCTCCTGGGGAGATCGTGCATGATCTCAATGGGGAGGTCCGTGATGCTGTGACAGGCCATGCAGATGAGATGCAGGTGGGGGAATGTGCTGCCCTCGTAACGGCTACGGCGCCCTGTGGTCAGCTCGGTGACCTCTCCCAGCTCCTTCAAGACTTTTAGCGTCTTGTACACGGTAGCTGGGCTGATCATGGGGAACTGGGCGGCCACCCGCTGGTGGATCTCCTCAACGGTTGGATGGGAACGGCTGGACAGCACAGCTTGCAAGATGGCCATCCTTTGTGGGGTGACCCGGTAGCCTTGGCGGCGCAGCCGCCTGGCGATGTGCTCTAGTCGCTTCGTTTCCGTCCTCATGGCCGTCCTATGGAAAATCATTTTCTTGAGAAAATAATAATCTAAATATTTCTGTTTGTCAAATTGAGAGAGTGGCGGGG
>JAADGJ010000104.1 GCA_013152435.1 Chloroflexota bacterium
GCTCCTTGAGGAACTCCACCACCTCCAGCAGCTCCTGCTTGGCCTCCTCCGCCCCCGCCACGTCGTCGAAGGTCACCGTCGGCTTGTCCCCTGTGAACATCCTCGCCCGGCTCTTGCCAAAGGCCATGGCCTGGCTGTTGCTTCCCTGAGCCTGGCGCAACAGGAAGAAGAACAACGCCCCGACAAAGATCAACGGCAGGAGGCTGCCCAGCAAGGCCAGCCAGTTCCCCAACTGGCTCAAGGGCTCCACCTGATAGTCCACGTTACGGAGCTGCTCTCGCGTCACTCCCAGCGCCACCAGCGTCTCGGTCAGGCTCACATCCGGTTCCTTGCGAGAGGTAACCGTCTGGCCCTGATGCCGGATCAGCACATCGTCGCCCTTGACGCGAATCGCCTCCACTTCCCCACGCTTGATCCACTCGGCCACCGTGGTGATGTCCACGCTCTCCGCGCGTTCCGTCTGGGGGAAAATGCTGAAGAAAAGCGCAGCAGCTGCCACCAGGATCAAGAGATATACGAATCCATTCTTCGTCCATCCAGAACCCACTACCGCCTCCGAATCCTTCCCATCATTTCTGTGCTCTGAGCCATGATCGCCAGCCGAGTCATTCCACCCGGGCCACAGTGGCCCCTATGCCACCGATCATCCAGGCGCGAGCGCTCAGCCCCCAGCCAAGCCCTCGCGCTCGGGCCCGTTCACGGCTCCCACCCCGCCCTGCAAGACGACCTTCACACCGCCGCTCGACCGGGCGTGGGAGCCAGGCTCGCTCATGGCCATGAACCGGCTCATCAGAATCCCAACCGGGACTCCTGAACAGCACAGCTATTATACCATGTCTTTACGCAAACCTACTACTTTTATGTCGCCTCTCGCCAGAATCACAAGGCTCAACCGCGCCCGGCATCGACGCCCCGCACCGCCTGCACGATCTCCGACACCCATCCCAGCCTCGGACGGCTCATCAGCCCGTAGTTGTATAATCGCAACATCCCCGCACCTGCGGACGCCAGCGCCGCGGCGCGCTCGGCCAGCGCATGCGCCTCCCTCGCGAGCGGCCACAGCATGCTCATGCCGGTGCCGATCTCCACCCCCGGCAGCGTCTCGCGCCAGCGACGGATATCGGACGCCAGTCGCTCCGTCGGGGCCGCGTAGTCCAGCAACAGGATCGCATCGGCCCAACGTGCAGCCTCCTTCAAAGGGACACCGACCACTGCCCCGCTTATCAATGGCGAATCCGCCGCCATCACGCTCAGCCGAGCCGAATCCCCCACAGCCTCGCGGATCGACCGCAACATATCCAGGATCACCCGCTGCCGGGCCTGGAATAGCGCGTCGCGTCCGGCCTCGCCCAGGATCTCGCCCAGCCGCGCCCAGACCTCCGGCTCCGTCTCCACCTCTATCCCCCCATCTCGCTCGAAATACGCCTCCAACTCGGCGCGCACCGCCTGCGCCAGCGCCTCCGGATCGCCTCCCTCCTGCGCGATCCGCTCCCGACAAGCCGGGCAGAAGCAGAGCGAGAGGCACACCTGATGCAGCCGATCGATCTGCACGCCGATCTTATCGTGATGCGATTCGTGCCCGAAGCCCATATAACCGACCGATTCCAGCTCCAGGCTGACCAGCGGGTAGCGTCGGGCCAGATCGCCGCACAGGGCGGAGGCATACGCGCGCACGGCCGGCTGAGCGGGACAGAGGGCATACGTGTACCGATCGCCGAACGCGTTCTGGAAGGTCAGCTCCACATGCGCCCGCCCCAAACGGCTGTTATGCGTCAGGACCGTCCAGGCGTGCAACGCGAGCCCCTTCTCCTGGGCGGCCTCGCCGATCGCTTCCAGCGGATCGCGCTCCTGGCACAGCTGCGAAGGCTGCGGGGAGAGGGGGGCGGCCGCCGTGTAGCGCGCCGCCTCCGGCCGAAAGTACACCACCCCATCCTCCAGGAAGCGGATGCGACGTCTGGGGCCGCGCGGGGATAGCGTGCGCGCCGCGTGATAGGCCACGGCCAAGCTGATCCCATCCACCCCGGTGGCGGCGATGCGATCCAAAGCGGCATCGATGCCCTCGTCCAGCACATCCCAGGGATAAGTCCAGAG
Organism: Chloroflexota bacterium; assembly: GCA_013152435.1. Taxonomy (NCBI): domain Bacteria; kingdom Bacillati; phylum Chloroflexota; species Chloroflexota bacterium. Next base: position 2,092 of record JAADGJ010000104.1, read on the forward strand.
AGCGATGTCCATGCAGTCCTCCTCGATCTCACAACACGTCCATAGGGTCCACATCGATCCGCCAGGCGGGCGACAGAGGCAGCCCGCGCAGCCACGCGGCGGGATCCGTCGCGCGCAGAACGATCTGCCACCGATAACGCCCTCGCAGCCGGGAGAAGAAACAGGGCGCGGGCCCGATCAGGCTGACATCCTCTCGCCCGGCGATCCGCTGCTGCAACAGCCGGGCCACGCGCTCGGTCTCCTCCTGCGCCCGATCCGGGCGGCTATCCACGTAGATCAGGCGCGCCAGGCGGGCGAATGGGGGATATCCATGCTCCCGTCGGAAGCGCATCTCCTGTCGATAGAACGCCTCAAAGTCATGACGGCTGGCCGCGCGAACGGCGTAGTGTTCGGGATGGTAGGTCTGCACGATGACGCGTCCGCCCAGGGGGCTGCGCCCGGCGCGCCCGGCGACCTGCGCCAGCAACTGGAACGTCCGCTCGGCCGCCCGAAAGTCCGGCAGGTACAGCCCGGTGTCGGCGGCCACCACGCCCACCAGCGTCACCAGCGGCAGATCCAGACCTTTGGCCACCATCTGCGTGCCCACCAGGATGTCCGCCTGATGATCGGCGAACTGGGCCAGGATGCGCTCGTGAGAGCCGCGCCGCCCGGTCACATCCCGATCCCAGCGCACAACCCGGGCGTTGGGAAAGAGCCGGGCGACCTCCTGGACCACCCGCTGCGTGCCCGCGCCGAAATAGCGGATGCGCGAGCTGCCGCACTGCGGACAGCTCTGGGGGATCGGCGAGCGACGGTTGCAGTGATGGCAGACCAGCGAGCCCGTCTGCCGCTCCCCGCCGTCATCGATCGGGGCCTCATGATACGTCAAAGGAACGTCACAGCGCGGGCAACGGAGCACGAATCCGCAATCCCGACACAGGATGAAGGTGGCCGCCCCCCGTCGGTTCAGGAACAGGATCGCCTGCTGTCCCTGGTCCAGGGTCCGGGCCAGCGCATCCTGCAACGCCCGGCTGAAGATCGACCGATTCCCCGCCCGAAGCTCCTGTCGTAGATCGACGATCTCCACAGCCGGCAGATCGGTGTAACACACCTCCGCCTCCGGATCCGGAACGTGCACGGCTGGCACCCCCAGCCGATCCTGCCAGGCGGCCACCGTCGAGCGGTGGGCAAGGACGCGACGGGGCAGGGCGATCAGGTGGATCGCCCCCCGTCGGGCGGCATGATAGGTCTCCAGGGAGGGTGTAGCGCTCCCCAGGATCACCGGCGCTCGGGCGATGCGCCCCAGCGCGATGGCCACATCGCGAGCGTGATAGCGCGGCGTGCGCTCCTGCTTATACGCGGGTTCGTGCTCCTCGTCCACCACGATCAGCCCCAGCCGGGGAAGCGGCACGAACAACGCGGACCGGGACCCGACGACGACGTCCACGCCCCCATCGCGAATCCGACGCCAGAGATCGAAGCGCTCCCCGCGCGAGAGATCGCTGTGCCAGACCGTCACCCGGCCGGGGAAGCGAGCGGCGAACCGCTGCACCGTCTGAGGGGTCAGCGCGATCTCGGGCACCAACACGATGGCCTGACGGCCGCGCTCCAGCGCCTCCGCGATCGCTCGCAGATACAGTTCCGTCTTGCCCGATCCGGTGACCCCGTGCAACAGATAGATAGGAGGCGGGGACCCCCCGTCCGCCGATGTCGATGCGTCGTCCCAGGCAGCCAGCAAGCCAGCCCGTATCGTCTCCCACGCGGCCCGCTGATCGGCCGTGAGTTCGGGGGGACGATCCGTCGCGAAGGTCCGCCCGGCCAGCGGGTCCCGCTCCACCTCCGTCTCCTCCAGCCGGATCAGGCCAGCCGCCTCCAGCTCGTGGAGCAGCGCCAGGTCACAGCCCGTCTCCGCGTACAGATAGCCCACCCACGCCTCGCCCCCGGCCGCCTGCAACGCCTCCAACACCCGACGGTAACGATCCAGACCGCGCAGTTCCTCAACCACCGCCCGCGCCCGCTCCGGGGACAGCGCGAGGATCACGGCCGGCTCCTCGACCTCCCGGCGAATCAACCCCCGCCTGGCCAGCACCCGCAGGGTCTCCACGCGCACATCATGACGCTCGCAGAAGGTCGCCTCCTCCACGGGCTGTGGCGTCTCCAGCAGCGCCCGTAACGCAGCCGCCTGAGCCGGCGCTCGCGCCAGCGTCGCGGTCAGCGCCACGCGGGCGGCCTCCGGATCGGGCACGATCAACGTCCGACGACGCGAGGTGATCTGCACCCAGCCGCGCTCGGCCAGAGCCTGCAGCACGCGCTCGCTGCACCCCACCTCCCGGCACACGTCGGCCAGCCCGGGCAACGGATCGGCCGAGGCGGCGAGCCACGCCAGCACGTCCGCCTGACGCGATGAGCGTCCCAGCGTGGGCAGGGCGCGTTCGATCGTGGCGGGGTCAGCGATCAGGCAGGCGCGCCGTGCCGTGCGAGGCCGCGCCGCCGGCTCCACAACCGCCCGGCCAACCGCGATGAGGCCGCGTCGGACCAACGGCTCGATCACGGAGCGCCGTGCCAGCTTGGGCCATCGACGCTTCACCTGACGGCGGGTGAGCGGCTGCTGCTGCAATCGTGCCAACAGCTCGCGCTGCTCAGGCGTCAGGTCCTCTGGGAAGGGCGGGCTCGCCTTCAGTTCGATCAACGAATCCACCCGTCGGGCCACGCCGGCGGGCAACATGAGGCGAACGCATTCCAGCAGGGGAGCGAGATAGTGGCAGCTGATCCACTGCGCCAGCGCCAGCTGCTGCGATGTCACCACGGGCTCCGGGCGGGCCAGCCCCTCGATCTCACGGGCGGGAACGGGAGGGGGCTGATCGGAGAGCTTGAGGACGATGCCCTGCAGGCGGCGCTCGGCGAACGGCACCCACACCAGATGCCCCGGCCGCAGGCGAGCGCGGAGGTGTTCCGGCACAGCATACGTGAAGACGCCGGCCGTGTGATCGCCCGGCCGTTGCTCCACGACAGCATGCACAATAACCTCAGCAAACATGCGTCCTCCGCGCGGATTATACCATAGACGAGGATCCCGCAACCCTCAGAGAAAGCCTCGCGCGCAAAGAAAAGCCCTGAGCTGTCACCTCAGGGCTATGGGCGCTATCGATCCGCCTCGGAGAGGTCCGACGGGACTTACCCTGAACGAACGGAATTCATGGATCGCCCCTGTCCTCAAATAGAGAGCCCCCCGGGAATGCACCAGGCCCAGAACGATGCGCGAGCATCCCGGTCAACGTCTCACTCTTGGGTAACGGACGCGGCGGGGGCGGGCTGCTCAAAGGACTGCACCTGGAAGATATATACCTCCGTGCCCGGCTCCTCATAGACCTCGGGTGGGAGGCCGGCTTTCAGGGCCACGTGAACCAGGAACTCCAACGGCGAAGGGATCTGTTCCCAGACCTGGGGGAGCAGGAGCCCCCGATGCCACCCCCGCTTCACCAGCACACCATCCACCTTTGGCCGGATCTTCTGGACCAGGTCACTCACACTCTCATACTCGAGCGGCTGCATCGGGCTCAGCACGGAGACCTCGATGGCCGTATAGGGCAGCTCGGCAGGCGTCAGCGGCGGGAAGCGAGGATCGCTCAGGGCGGCGCTGACCGCGTTCGCCGCCACATCCACCGCCAACGGTCGCACCGGCGTCACCGTGCCGATACACCCGTGAAGCTGGCCGTGCGTGTGCAACGTGACGAAACTGGCGCCGGGATCCTGCAACCTGGGCGACAGCTCCGTCAGGTCCGGCTGCCACTCCCGATTGTAGCGCACGGCCTCTTCCAACGCGCGACGAGCGATGTTCAGCAACGTCTCCCCTTCGGCCGGGCTGATGTACGCGATCTCCTCCGGGCGCTCCGCCCGCTCCATTCCCTCTTGATCCACGACCCTTACCTCCTTCCCACACCACACCCCTCGGGAGGCCAGGACTTATCCACCGTCCGTGTCGCCCATCGCGCCTGGGTTCCTCCCCCGCCTACACACCTCGTGAGATCCCCGCCGGATTCGACATCCCTATGACGGCGCCTCCTCCGTATAGGCGACGGCCGCATACCCAACCACGTGGGAGCGATCCCCCGCGGTATCACCCGAGTTGCGATAATCCAGGAGATGCGGTTGCCAATGCAGCCGGCGAGCGATCCACATAAGCGTGAGAATGGGGAACACGCCACAGGCCTCCCCTCTCACCACGCCGGCCAGATCCTCCCGCTCGATGGCGACCAGCAGCTCCCGATCAAGCCGTCGCGCGACCTCGTACGAATGATAGTGGCTCAGATCCGAGCTCACCACCACCAGGGCGTCGGGATCCCGGGCGATCAGATCCTCCAGAACCGCCGCGACGGATCGGGGATCCACCTGGCCGAACAGCAACGGCACCAGACGGAACTGGCCCTCCAACGCCAATTGTAAGAAAGGCACCTGGACTTCCAGGCTGTGTTCAGGCTGATGCGCGTGCAGATCCTCGACGAAGGGCTCCCCAGCCTGCAGCAACTCATCGACGATCTCCAACGCCACCGGGACCTGGCCCAAAGGGGTACGAAAGGCGGCGAAGGCGCCGACGGCCACCCCCGACACGGGCACATAATGCGCTGGCCCCATCAGGTAGACGACGCGCGGGCGTGGTGGCAGCATCTGCAGCACTCGATAGCTGTACCCGGCGATCGGCCCGGAGTAGATGTAGCCCGCGTGCGGGGCGATCACCGCGCGAGGCGGCCCCGGCAGCTCCGGGATGGACGCCTGGGCGATGTACAGGAGGACTTGTCTCCGCAACACGTCCGGCTGGGCCGGGTAGAAGGTCCCGGCTACGGCCTCCGGGCGCACCAGGTCCCTGGGAACAAACGCTCCAGACATATCGGATCACCTCCTTCCATCGCCAGATGCGTGATGGGACGCCACCGCAAGCTCCACGTCCACCCGATAGCCCTCGGCCCACACGCCGGGGATCTGATGTCCACACTGTGGACACGTACCCGGCCGGTCCCACAACACGCGCACCTGATAGCCCACTCGCTCGATGAGCAAGGTGCCACACTCCGGACAGTAGGTGCTCTCTCGCCTGTGATCCAGCACATTCCCCACGTACACATAGCGCAGGCCAGCCGACCGCGCGATCTCGTACGCGCGAATCAGCGTAGAGGTCGGGGTGCTGGGTCGATCCATCATGCGGTAATTGGGATAGAAGGCGGTCAGATGCCAGGGGATATCCGGGCTGATTCCCGCCAGGAACTCCGCGGCCTCGCGCAGTTCCTCGTCGCTATCGTTCAGCCCCGGGATGATCAGCGTGGTCACTTCCAGCCAGATGTCCGTCTCCCGACAGATGTACTCGATGTTGCGCAACACCGGCTGGAGACGAGCGCCACACAGCTCCCGATAGAATCGATCGCGGAACGATTTCAGATCCACATTGATGGCGTCCAAATAGGGGGCCACCATCTCCAAAGCCTGCCGGGTCTCGAAGCCCGATGAGACGAAGGCCGTCCGGATCCCAACCGCGTGGGCCATCCGGCAGGTATCGTAGGCGTACTCAAAGAAGACGGCGGGCTCGTTGTATGTCAACGCCACCATCGGGATATTGCGCTGCCGACAGATGGTGACGATCCGCTCCGGGGGGAGATCATATCCCAGCCGCGGGTCATCCAGATCGAAATCGCGGAGTTGGGAGATCTCCCAGTTCTGACAGAACTGACAACGGAAGTTACACCCCAACGTCCCGATCGAGAAGATGGGCTGTGTGGGGAAGAAGTGAAACAGCGGCTTCTTCTCCACAGGGTCCACGTTGACGGCCGTCGCCTTGCCGTAAACGACCAATTTCAGGCTTCCGTCCAGGTTGCGACGCACGCCGCACTTCCCCGCCTCGCCCGGCGCGATCGCGCACCAATGCTCGCAGGCAGTGCATTGCACATATCCCTTGTGCAGCGGTCGTTGCAGTAGAGCTTCCTTGATCATGGCACACCTCACTGCACCATCATCCTGCTCTTCGTCGTCGATGCAGGCGACACCCTAGAAGACCGACGGTCCCCCTCCCCTCACAACGCCCCGATCACCTTCGCCTTGAACCGGCCCCTCCCTCACCTGCGCGAACAAGCCGGGCCGAACGCAGCGCATCCGACGGCATCGGCCGGGTGGCGGGGAATTCCCCGAAGCCGCCAGAGCCAGGTCGATCACGCTGACGCGACAGGTGCCACGGGGCCCGCCATATCTGACGGGCCCCGTCTGAGAACTCTGGACTATGATTCCGGAATCGGCGCATTGCGCGAGATACGCCGGATCTTCTGGATCAATCGCTGCCGCTCCTGCGGATCCCTGGTCTGCTCCAGCCGGGCACGCAGGTAGCGAACCTTCTTCCTGCGATGTCGCCGGCGGCGCAGCTCGCGGACTCGCTCAATGGCCACGGGCATCACCTCCTTATCTCAGTTCAATGAAGTTCCTACACACTCTAATTATACACAGATTTCCAAAGTGTGCACTTGCCTGATGGTCTGGACCTCCACCGCGATCACCCGAGAAAGGCCTTTCGCCCGGAAACCAGGAGAGGCGAGAGGAGATCCTTCGCCCCAAAGGTCCTACTCCCGCTCTCGACCCGCCATCCCCGGCCTCGCAGGAGACGCAGGCCGAGGCCGGAGATGACGAAACACCCCCTCGCGTCCAGGACGTGAGGGGGTGTATGTATCTCCGGTCGTGAAGGGCTCCAGCTATGGCTGGAACCGCCGCAGAAGGAGGCTGGCGTTCTGGCCGCCGAATCCAAACGCGTTGCACATGGCCGCGTCCACCCGGGTACGCCGCGCCTCGTTGGGCACGTAATCCAGATCACACTGAGGATCCGGCTCCTGATAGTTGATGGTCGGGGGCACGACCCCCTCGTTGATGGCCTGCACCAGCACAGCGGCGGATAGCGCACCGGCAGCTCCCATCATGTGGCCGACCATGGACTTCACCGAGCTGACGGGGATCTGATAGGCGGCCTGGCCCATGGCGTGCTTGATGGCCGCCGTCTCCGATGCGTCGTTGAGCTGCGTCCCCGTGCCATGCGCGCAGATGTAGTGGATATCCTCGGGGCTCAACCCGGATTCCCGCAACGCCCACTGCATCGCCCTGGCTGCGCCGCGCCCCTGGGGTTCCGGCGCGGCCAGGTTGTACGCATCCGAGGTCAGTGCGTACCCTCCAAACTCGGCCAGGATCGGCGCGCCACGCGCCTGTGCGTGCTCCAGCGTCTCTAAGACCATGACCACCGCGCCTTCCCCGAGCACCATGCCATCCCGGGTGCGATCGAAGGGGCGACACGCCCGCTCCGGCTCGTCGTTGCGGGTGGACATCGCGCCCAGCCGGCTGAACGCGGCCATGATCAGCGGCGTCGTGTAGGCGTCCGCCCCGCCGGCGATGGCGACATCGATCTCGCCGCGTTGCAAGCGACGCGCCGCCTCCCCGATGGAGACGATGCCGGTGGCACAGGCGGCCACCTGGGAGTTCACCGGCCCCTGGACGCCCAATCGGATGGCGACGTAGCACGGCGTCGTGCTGATGAGCACCGCAGGCGCGGCCGCCGGATTGATCCGCCTGGGCCCCCGATCGCGCAGCGTGTGCGTCTGCTGCTCCAGGATATCCAGGGCCCCAAAGGCGCTGCCGATCTCTATGCCGATCCGCTCCGGGTCCTCCTGGCTCATATCCAGGTTGGCTGCCTCGACCGCCTCTCGTGTGGCCGCCCAGCCGAACTGCGTCACGCGCCCCAGCCGCTTGGCCTCCTTGAACTCCATGTACTCCTTGGGATCGAAATCCTTCACCATGGCGGCGATGCGCGTAGGAAAGTCGGTCGCATCAAAGTGGGTGACCGGCCGGGCCGCGGATCGTCCCTCCACCATCGCTTTCCATGAATCTTGCCAGGTCAATCCCAACGGTGTGATGGCGCCGATGCCCGTAACGACCACACGTGGTCCTCTCCCGTTGGCTTGCCCATCTGTTTGCATATGATCGGCCTCCTCAACACGATTCCTCATGCACAGCTTCTCACGAGCAAATACAAGTACGTCCTACCATAAAACCCACGAATCCGGTAAAGGTCGCGATATCCCGCACAAGGGCACATCCGAGTCCCCCCGAGCCATGCAAATACACTTCCGGCGCCCGGACGGCCCCAAGCCACGGACGTCACCGCCTATTCGTCCTCCTCCGGCCATCGCCCGGTCAGGGCAGCCTGAATGCACTGCTCCAGCGTCCCGAAGCGCATCCGTACGCCCGAATAGGCCGGGGCATAACAGGCCATCTTGCCCGCGTTGGTGGCCATAGACCTCACCCCGATCATCCGCATGGGGGCAACGACGGCACAGGTATCAGCCACTACCTCCCCGCCGGCCTCGACGATATCCCGAACCCACCCGCGCTCGGCCGCCCGCTCCCGGGTCTGGCGCGCGGTGGTCACCCACAGTCGCGTGGCCAGGCGCCTCCCCCGCACCCCCTCGGCCACCTGCTCGATCTCGCTCAGCGAGGCGTGAGGACACCCGATGGCGACCAGATCGACGCGCCGGAGATCGGGATCGGCGTCCATGACGCGATAGGCCTCATCCAGGCTGCGGATCACCAACTGGCGCGCGTCCGGGAGGATCAGCGCCTCGCCCTGCTCGCGGGCCTCCGGCGTGTACTCGGCAATGTGGTAAAGGGCGACGGCGCCATACGCCGCGAGCGCGGCCCCCAGCGCCTTCAGCCGATCAACTGCGGGGCCGCCCACTGTCACATCCTCCGGGAGCGACGGCAACCATCGGGCCAGGTCGGCGAAGTACGGCACGCCCTGCCCGACCTGTCGACCGATCACATATCCCAACGCACCGAAATCGGCTACGCTCCGCAGGGGACACCGCACCTCGACTACATATCGGGCCCGGCGGTGCCCCGCCAGATGATACCCATATCGCGCGGTGCGCCCGACGACCGCGGCGGCCAGGGCGGATGGCCCGCCCTCGCGATTCGTATAAGCGCCCAACACGGAGTTGGCAAAGACCACAGCCGAGGACTCCGCCCAGGCGAGATGGTCCCCCCGGCGGATCCGAGCCTGTGGAAAGAGGTACGGCGTGCAGCTGAGCGTGGGCTGGACGCCCATTCGGATAAAAGCTTCGATGGCGGATAGCTGTGGGCGGGCAAACTCGGGCGAGATCCCCATCTCCTGCCAGCGGTCCGCCTCCATCCCCATGGGGTTGAGCATGGTAGGCACCCGGACCCGCGCGCCCTCCGCAGCCCACCGGTTCAGGAACTCCACGCCCGCGTCGCCCAGATTCTTGTAGCTGACGCCCGCGATCTGGGCATGGCGGATCGGGACCAGGTCCGGCGCGCCGTAGATGCGTCCCAGGGTGACGACGATCTCCATGGCGCGCTGCACCCCGGGCCCTTGCGCGCCCTCCAACATCGCCCGCTCTTCCGGTGTCAGTCGTATCTCGTCCACCTGCCCTCGTCCTGATGTATCGCCGACGTGCCGGGGATTCTAGCACAGGTCGTCGCCCATTGTAAAGGCGATACGAGCCCGTCCAGGTGCTCTCAAAGCTGGCCACGCCCCCAGGACCTTTTCAAAGTCCAACGTTCATATGGGACGGGGGACCTGGGAATGGGTGGTGGTGGCGGCGCAGCTCTGCTGCGCCGCCGCTACCACTCATTCCCAGGTCCCCCGTCCCATATGAATGTTGGACTTTGAAAAGGCCCTGGGGGCGTGGCCAGCTTTGAG
>JAADGJ010000105.1 GCA_013152435.1 Chloroflexota bacterium
CAGTATCCTCGTGCGGATCGGGTGGGGTTGAAGCCATGAATACACCCGCCACATGCGGACGTGTTTACCTCTTTCAGTATCCTCGTGCGGATCGGGTGGGGTTGAAGCCGCCAGCGGCCAACCCGCCGTATGTGGTCGTTGAGCCTTTCAGTATCCTCGTGCGGATCGGGTGGGGTTGAAGCTCTGCGGGCGTCTACAGCGTTCTATTGAGTTGCTTAACTTTCAGTATCCTCGTGCGGATCGGGTGGGGTTGAAGCGTGTGGGGAGGGAGGGAGTCCCTCCCCACACGCACAGACTTTCAGTATCCTCGTGCGGATCGGGTGGGGTTGAAGCCCCATACCTAGCGGCTGGCATTGGAAACACGCCCAATCTTTCAGTATCCTCGTGCGGATCGGGTGGGGTTGAAGCCCCTCTTCCTCATTGTGACGCTCTCAGAGCTTAAATGCCTCGCAGTCCTCAAAAAATGGCTCTACGGGCCTCTACGAGCGTCGCTCACAGCTCAAACATGTTAAGGTCCAAGGCTCTTCCAGCTTTTCCTTCGCAAACCTCTTTTTGCTTCAAAACCCTGGGAGGTTTGCGAACGGCTGCCAACCACGTTGGGCAACCCGACTTTCCTATTCTATCCCAACTGCCCCATCTGTCAAACAAACGATACGCCCACCACTCACTCGCCAATCCGGTTGACGATCCCATGTGAGAGTGATACACTTGCCCCCGGCGCCAGAGCGCGCCACAATACCCACGGAGGAGACCATGCGGGATACACTGGGGACCAATGTCATCCGACAGGTGGCGATCATCGTCAAGGACATCGAACAGACGGCTCGCCGTTACGCGGATCTGTTCGGCATGGAGATGCCCCAGATCCACATCACCGATCCCGAGGAGAAGACCCATATCCGCTATCGGGGACAGCCCACCCAGGGCCGAGCCAAGCTGGCCTTCTTTCAGATGGGCCCCATCGCCCTGGAGCTGATCGAACCCATCGATGGCCCCAGCACCTGGCAGGAATTCCTGGACACCCACGGCGAGGGGGTACACCACATCGCGTTCCATGTAGAGGGCATGGACGAGGTGTTGGAGCTCCTGGAAAGCAAGGGCATGCCCCTGGTGCAACGAGGAGAATTCACCGGAGGGCGATACGCCTATGTGGACACCACCTCCCAGCTGGGCGTCATGCTCGAACTGCTGGAACATGATCGCTAATCGCCTCCCGGACAGAGGAGTCCCGCCCGGCCTCGCCGCGTGTAACCGTTTCCATCTCCGGCCCATCTAACAGTAAGGCCGGATCACACCGCCAGCGCACACAAAGGATAGAGGATCAGAAGCATGAAAGCGCTCGTAAACGGACAAGTGTTCACCCCCGATCCCGTCGAAGGTGACGGCGTCGTGCTGATCGACGGCGACCGCATCGCGGCCGTGGGATCCGCCCAGGAGATCCGGGTCCCGCCGGATGCGGAGGTCATCGACGTAGGCGGCCGCCGAATTACCCCCGGCCTGATCGATATCCATATCCACGGCGTCTTGGGCCACAACTGCATGGGAGCCGAGGTGGCCGAGGTCGCCGAAGCACTGCCCCGCTTCGGCGTGACCGCCTTCTGCGCCACCACCATCACCGCCCCCATCGAGCACGTGATGAAGACGCTGGGGGAGATGGCCGATGCCATCGAGCGACGGCCGAACGGCGCCCGCATCCTGGGCATCCACCTGGAGGGGCCCCACCTCTCCCCCAAACGCCCCGGCATGGCCCGGGCCGATCTCCAGCGCCCCCTGACATGGGATGAGTTTCTGCGCTTGCAGGAGGCCGCCCGTGGACACATCAACATGATCACCTTCGCCCCGGAGGAGGGAGGCGCGGAGACGCTCATCCCTCGCCTGCGAGAGCGCAACGTGCTCCCGGTCATCGGACACTCCGACGCGACCTTCGAGCAAGTATCGAGCTGGGTGAAGGACCTGGGCCTGTCCCACGCCACCCACGCGTTCAATGCCATGCGGGGCTTCCACCATCGCCAGCCCGGCACGCTGGGCGCCGTGCTGCTGTACGATCAGATCATCGCCCAGCTCATCGCCGACGGGCATCACGTCCATCCCGGGGCGATGGCCCTGCTATGGAAGCTGAAGGGGCCGGACCGGACGGCGCTGATCAGCGACGCCATCCCGTATGCCGGGATGCCGCCCGGCGAGCACACTTGGGAGGGATATCGCCTGATCCTGGATGGGCACACCTCCCGCCTGGAGGACGGGACGCTGGCCGGGGCGGTCACGCTGCTCAACCAGAACATCATGACGATGGTGGAGAAGGTGGGCGTGCCCTTCGCCGAGGCGCTGACGGCCGCCACCCGGACGCCCGCCCGCTCGCTCGGCCTCGACGATCGGCTGGGGAAGCTGGCCCCCGGTCACGCCGCCGACATCGCCGTCATGGAGCCGGACGGTCAGATCTGGCAAACCTGGGTGAACGGCCGGATCGTCTACCGGGCCGACGGGGCCTGACGCCGGCCATCCCGTGGGAGAGGGAATCGAGGATATGTTGCGCCAGAACAGCACATTTCTGCACGCCGTGGCGTTCGTGGCCGGGTTCGGGCTGGTCTTCACGCTGCTGGGGGCCTCCGTCGGGCTGGTGGGGTACATCCTGTACGGGTTCCTCCCCCTGATCCAGCAGATCGGCGGGGTGGTTCTGATCGTCTTCGGGCTGGTGACGATGGGAGCCTTCGGCTGGCTGAGCGATCGAATCCGCCGTCGGCCCGACTGGCAGCAGCAGGCCTGGAGCCGGACGTTGGTGAGCGTGCTGGATTTCTTCACCTCACTGCTCTACACGGAGCGTCGGGCGCAGATGCGGGTCACCCGCCGAGGCTACCTCCCCTCCTTCCTGACGGGGATCTTCTTCTCCGCCGGATGGGTCCCGTGCGTGGGCCCCATCCTGGCCGCCATCCTGCTGCTGGCGTCGCAACAGCAGACGGTCGCTCAGGGCACCCTGCTCCTGGCCGTATACACCCTGGGGCTGGGCATCCCCTTCCTCATCACGGGAGCGGCGTTCAGCACGGTGACGCCGCTGCTTCGCCGGCTGAATCGACATGCCAGGATCGTCTCCTGGATCAGCGGCCTGTTCCTGATCCTCGTAGGCTGGCTTCTGTTCACCGACCAACTGCGCATGCTCTCCAACAGCTTCCTGGGGATGTTCGGGCAGGGGCTGGTGTCCGTCGAGGCCCAGTTTGAGACGGGAGCCGGCATCTCTATCCCGCTGGCCTTCCTGGCCGGGCTGCTTTCCTTCTTCTCCCCCTGCGTGCTCCCCCTGATCCCCGGCTACATCGGCTATCTGAGCGGGGCATCGCTGGCCGGATCCACGGAGGCCACCCGCGTCCCCCAAAAGGCCGCCCCATCCACAGCGCAGAGGTGAGGTGGAGCCATGAGCTCGTCCACTCGGGCGCATCGATCGTCCTCTCAAACCAAGCGGGGCCATCGGCCCTCATCGGACGCCAACGCCACACGGCTATGGGCCATCATCGCCGTCGGATTGCTGCTCGCGCTGACCATCGCCGTGGGAGCGCAATGGCTGCGCCCCAAGGCCACACCAACGCAGGCGGACGCGGCGATGGAGGGCCTGGCCGAGGGGCGCCCGCTGTCCGGGGCGGGCTCGCCGGTGGCAGGACAACCGGCGCCGGACTTCGAGATCGTCTACGCCGACGGGCGCCGGATGCGCCTGAGCGAGCTGCGGGGCCGGCCGGTGCTGATCAACTTCTGGGCCACCTGGTGCCCGCCCTGTCGCCGGGAGATGCCGGACCTGATTCAAGCGTACCAGGCGCACCAGGACAAGGGGTTGATCATCCTGGCCGTAAACATCGAGGAGCCGGCCTCCCGGGCCCAGGCCTTTGCGGAGGAGTTTGGGATCCCGTTCCCCATCGTCCTGGATCCAGAGGGACGCGTGTCCGACCAATACCAGGTGCGCAACCTGCCCAGCAGCATCTTCATCGGCCGGGACGGCATCATCTCCGCACGGTGGGTCGGCATGCTGACGCCGGAGGTCCTGAACAAATATCTGGAGCGGATCCTCTAACATGCTGGTCACCCTATACGGAAAATCCGATTGTCCCCTATGCGATAAGGCGGAGGCCCTCCTGAAGGAGCTGGCAGCCGAGTTCGACATCACGCTGCGCAAGGTGGACATCACCCAGGATCTGCAACTACTCCGACGCTATCGGCACATCATCCCCGTGATCGAGGTCGCCGGCACCACGCTACACGCCCCCATCGACCCTCGAGAGCTGCGAGAGGCGATCGAGGCGGCCTCGCGATGAGCGAGCGCGCGGAGCGGCCATCCCAGACGGAGCGTTGGGCGGCGAGGATCGACCGGCTGGTGTACGGGCTCGCCCGCCACTGGCTGGCCCTGTTCAACGTGCTCGTCGGCCTCTTCCTCGCGCTGCCGATCGCGGCGCCGGTGCTGATGGCGGCCGGGGCGGAGACGCCGGCCCGGCTGATCTACCTGGCGTACATGCCCGCCTGTCACCAGCTACCCGAACGCTCCTTCTTCCTCTTCGGGGAGAAGCCGATCTACACCGTGGACGAGCTGGAGGCGCGCGGCATGTCCACCGGGCTCTCCGTGTTCCAGCGCCGACGCTTCCTGGGAAATGAACGCACCGGTTACAAGATCGCCTTCTGCGAACGGGACGTGGCCATCTACGGCTCGATCCTGCTGGCCGGGCTCGCCTACGGGCTGCTCCGCCGCCTGGGCCGCATCCGGGCGCTGCCACTGAAGTGGTACGTGCCGTTCCTGATCCCGTTAGGGCTGGACGGGCTCACGCAGCTGGTGGGCCTGCGGCAGAGCAACTGGTGGCTGCGTATGCTCACGGGAGGGCTGTTCGGGGCCGCATCCGTGTGGCTGGCCTATCCCCGTGTCGACAAGGCCATGCGAGAGGTCCTGCAAGCCACGCCCGCGCGCACGGCCGAAGGGCAGGCCAGATGAGAGGGCCCGGCGCGGCGTTCCACGCCCAAGCGATGCCACCGATTGGACAAAAGCGAGACGAAAGGCTATAATAGCTGCTCGTGAAAAGTCTAGAGTTTCACGCGCAAAGGGGTGAAGTTCCGTAGCGTCCCGACTTGAGGAGGAAACCAGGTGGCGAACACCAGATCTGCACAGAAGCGCATTCGCAGCTCGGAGAAGAGGCGACTACGCAATCGTATCATCCGCGGCCGGGCCCGCACATTTGAGAAGCGCACGCGACGGGCTATCGAGGCAGGCGACCTGGAGGCCGCACAGGAGTACGTGCGGCTGGCCATCAGCGCGCTGGACAAGGCCGCCGAAAAGGGCGTGATCCATCGAAACAACGCGGCGCGGCACAAGTCACGCCTGATGAAGGCGTTGAACCGCGCGCTGCAGCAGGCCCAGGCCGGATAGGCGGCGACGACCGACCGCGTACACGACACGGATAACTCAAAGGCCGACCTGATGATCAGGTCGGCCTTTCGCCTGCCATCTCCACAATTCCGGACGGCGGGACGCCCCCGTCCCAGGCCGGGAACGCTCTCTCTTCAAGCGTTCAGGCGATACCCCTGTCCTCGCACCGTCACGATATACTGAGGCTTCTTCGGGTCCGCCTCGATCTTTTTGCGCAGCCAGCAGATGTGGACCTCCAGCGTACGTGTGTCCCCTACATACCGGGTGTTCCAGATCGCCTCCATCAGCTCCTGGCGGGTGACGACCTCCCCGGCGCGCCTCATGAGCACCGCCAGCAGGTCGCACTCCTTAGGTGTGAGCTTTTGCTTCCCGCGCGCGCCTTGAACCATGCGCACCGCCGGGTCCAAGACCAGCCCTCCCGCCTGCAACACCTTTGGAGCATGCTGCTCCAGCGTCGACTCCACCCGAGCGATCAGCTTACGCGACGTGAACGGTTTCCGCAGATGCACATCACACGGGATGTCCTCAGAGGGGCCATCCTCATCCGTGAGGAGCATGAGAGCACTGTGCGGGGAAACCCGCCGCAACGAACGACAGAGACGCTTGCTCGAGCGCGACACGGTGCCGTCAACGATGATCAAATCAGGCGAGTGGTCACGGGCGTACTCAATGGCACGACGTTGAGTGGCAGCTAACATGACATGGAGGCCACGGTCTTCCAACCGTGGCCACATGCGATCCAAGCTGGAATCGCTCTTGCCAACGAAGAGGATGTATCTGCCCATTCCCCACCCTACATATCGCAGCACACCGCCCAAACAAACCAGGCCCTTCTATTATAATCCAAATATTCATCGCTTGCAATGGGTTTTTAAGGCTCTGGTAAGCTTCCCACAAAGAAGCGCGTTGGTCTGGTTATCGTCAACATACACCACAACATACAGGTATTTTCATCACTCGCAACACTACATCTTGTATACATCCTCCTATTTCTTCCCTCTCGCGCGCTCATTGCAATAGATTATGTGAGTTTCGACGAGTTGCACAATCGCCCCACCTCAAGCGGCGAAAAGGCGCGTTTCCCCCTCTCGCTTCCCACTTGTGCCGGAATACGAGGCGATTTTAGGGTCCCCACCCCACCCCGGCACCCTCCAGCCTACTTTCCAGGTGAACGCCCCTGACATTCGTCCTATTCACCCGCGAGCACCTCGGGAAACTCGGTGATGCGCAGGTGCGAGCATCCATAGGGAATGAGGGTCAACTCCTCCACAGGCTCCGATGAGGCGACGGGGCTTTCCGGCACCGGCCCGGCCGAGTTCTTCACCAATCCCCACTCGGGGATGCGACGCCCATACACCTTCATCTGCACCGCCGCCTGATCTGGGTGGAAGGGCACCTCCCCCACCGACCGGGTGACCACCGCCACAGATCGCTCGGGATGGGCCCGATCGACGATCAGCCCGTAATTCCACGGGGAGCGCGGATATACCTCCCAGTCAGCACAAGGCAACTCGCCACCGATCTGCTTCCACTCTTCGGCGATCTTCAGGACGAACACCAACGGACCGTACTCCAGACTGACGGCGTTGCGATCGCGCGTCGTCGCCCGCACGGACATGGGCAGCACCAGCTCCACCTCGTCGCCCGGATGCCAGGTCCGCTCGATGACGTGGAACTCACCAGACGAGACCGGCTCCGGCCCCTCTCCCCCGACTCGGACAGTGGCCTCCGTGGCCCAGGCCGGGATGCGGAGCCGCAATGGGAATGCCACCGGCTGGTCGGCGGAGATTCGGAAATGAATCGTGTCGCCGAACGGGTAGCCCGTCTCCTCGACCACGGTCACCCGGACCCCATCGCCGACGAGCGCCTGCACCTGGGAGGGGCCATAGGCCACGGCCGCCAGTCCGTTATCCGGCGTGGCCATCCACAGGTGCTTGACGAACTTGGGCCATCCCTGATGCATGTTGGCGGTGCAACACCCGAAGTTGGGCTCCAGCCCGAAGATGTTCGCGGCGAAGCCGTTGTTCGTCCAGTTGCGCTCGTCCACCGTACATAACACCTGATTGGCCTGTTGGTCATACTGGTGTGCCCACATGTCCGGGGTGAAGGGAGCGGGCAGCGCGTTGTACGCCAGCTTCTCCAGCCGATCGCCGAAGATGGGGTCCCCCAGGATGGCGATCACGTTCTCCAATGAGAACATGAACTCCACCACGGCGCATAGCTCGGTGCCCTGGGTGGGATCAAGCCCGGCCAGGTGCTCATCGCCGGTGAAGAGCCCTGTGGCCTGGCCATGGTAGCGATCCAGGTTCTCCAACGCGGCGTAGACCGCCTGCCGATAGCGTTCGTCATGGCTCTGTTGATACCACACGGCCGGGTTCTTGATCGCCATAGCCACGTTCACCACGTGATGCTCATGTCGGAACTCGAACGGATCGATCTTCGCCCGCCATGGGAATTCGATGAACCAACTCGTCCAATCGAATCCGGCCTCATAGTGCTTATGGGCCAGGTCCAGCAGCCAGCGCTCCCCCGTGCGATTGTACAGCCAGTGGATGGAGAGCACATTATCCGCATAGCGGACGCCGCGCCAGGTATCGGGCGGGAGATCCACCGGCGCCTCCAGCAGGTGCCGAAAATAGCGAAGCATCAGCGCCGGGACCCGCTCGTCGCCTGTCGCCTCGTGATACTGGGTCAGCACTTTCAAGGCGATCATCAGAGGCCACGAATCCTCGTTCTGCGGCGGGCCGAACCAGCCATCCTCCCGCTGGCTGGCGATCATGGCCTCGACCCAGCGGCGCGCCTTGGCCAGGAGCGCCTCATCCTCCAGCAGAAAAGCGATGGGGATCAGCCCATCACAGTAGTAGGGGCCGCGCTCCCAGGCCTCGCCGGTACCCCCCAACCAGGCGCTGTTAGGTCCCACATCGGGCCAGCACGCATCCAGATGCCCCGTCAGCCCATCGGCTTGAATGCGAAGCTGACGCAACAGCCATCCACGCGGCTTCACAGCCCCCAGCGGGAGCGGGATCAACGCGGAAGGGATCAAAGGATCACGGTTCTGCGGATAAAGCGGGCTCATGAACGGCTCCTCCGGATATGTTCGGCTGCATCCTAACCCTCATGGCCTCGCGCGATGCAGGCGGCCACGGCCATGAGATCGCCAGGGTGATCCGTGCGAAGAGGAAATACGGGCGGCATTCCCACCTAGGAGGGGGGACGAACGCCCAACGTCCTGTGATGTGGGCTAGAGATTGGCCAAGCAAAGGGGATATCCGGCGGACCGCATCCTAGCACGGGGGCGAGGCTTTGTCAAAAATCCATGGCCCGGCTCCCGCCCCTCAACCAGATTATGCTATAATGCGTCCGACATCGATCCGTACATTCGGAGGCAGACGAATCCATGACCACCCCGATGCGCCGCCAGTATCTGGCCCTGAAACGGCAATATCCGGACGTGATCCTCTTCTTCCGGCTGGGCGACTTCTATGAGACCTTCGACGACGACGCCAAGATCGTCTCGGAAGTATGCGATGTGGTGTTGACCTCACGCCCGGTGGGGAAGAACGTACGCGTCCCCCTGGCCGGCGTCCCCTACCACGCCATCGAGGGATATGTCGCCAAGCTGCTGCGGGCCGGATACAAGGTGGCCATCGCCGAGCAGCAGGGGAACACGGCGGTGAACGGCCTGGTCCCCCGGGAGGTGCGCCGCGTCGTCACCCCCGGGACGGTGGTGGAGCCCGGGCTGCTGGACGAGCGGCGCAACAACTACCTGGCCGCCGTCGTCTTGGAGCCCAGGCGGGCCGGATTGGCCTACTGCGACATCACCACCGGCGAGTTCGCCGTGACCCAGATCGAGGATGCGGAGGTGGCCCAACGCGTGCAGGAGGAACTGGGCCGCCTGCAACCAGCGGAGATCGTGATCGCCGAGGAGGGCCAGGCCGACCGCGAGCGCTCCTGGCTGCCTCCAGGCGAGGAATCTCCCACCATCAGCCCCTACGCCGCCTGGCACTTCGACGTGGAGACCGCCCGACAGGCTTTGCTCGATCACCTGCAGACGAGCAGCCTAGCCGGGTTCGGCTGCGAGGGCAAGCCGCTGGCCATCGCCGCCGCCGGCGTGATCGTCCAATACCTGGCCGACAACCAGCCGGACGCACTGCGCCAGATCACTGGCCTGCGCACATACACCACGTCGGAGTTCATGGCGCTGGACGAGGCCACCCGGCGCAACCTGGAGCTGACGCAGACCATCCGCACCGGCACCACCCGGGGGTCCCTGCTGGGCATCCTGGACGTGACCCGCACGCCCATGGGCGGCCGGCTGCTGCGCCGCTGGCTGGGCCAGCCACTTCTGGACATCGCCCAGATCGAGGAGCGGCTGGACGCCGTGGAGGCCTGCTATAAGGAATCCATGGCCCGGGCGGAGCTGCGCGACGCGCTGCGCAACCTGGGCGATCTGGAGCGCTGGACGAACCGGGCCGTCCAGCGTATCGCACAGCCACGGGACCTGGTGGGGATCCGCCAGGCGCTGGCCCGGCTCCCAGCCGTCCGGGATCTCCTCCAACGGCTGCTCGAGGCGCTGGACGCCGCGGCGCTGCACCGCATCGACCGGGCGTTGGACACTTGCGAGGACGTGCGGACGCTGTTGGAGAGCGCCATCGCCGACGAGCCGCCCGCCACCACCGGCACCCTGGGCATCATCCGGCCGGGCTTCTCGCCAGAGCTGGATGGCATCCAGACGAAGGCGAGCCAGGCCCGGGAGTGGATCGCCAACCTGGAGCGGACCGAGCGGGAGCGCACGGGGATCAAGTCGCTGAAGGTCGGGTACAACAAGGTCTTCGGCTACTACATCGAGGTGACCCACGCCAATCGGGACCTGGTGCCGCCGGAGTACATCCGCAAACAGACGCTGACCAACGCGGAGCGGTACATCACGCCGGAGCTCAAGGAATACGAGAGCCTGATCCTGAACGCGGAGGAGCGGCTGCTGGACCTGGAGACGCAGATCTACCGGCAGATCGTGGAGCAGGTGGCCGCTGCAGCCGGGCGACTGCTCTCGACCGCCCAGGCGCTGGCCGAGCTGGACGTCTACCTGGCGCTGGCCGAGGTGGCCGCCAACAACCGCTACGTACGTCCCACCCTGAGCGAGAACACTCGGCTGGACATCGTGGGCGGCCGCCATCCCGTGGTCGAGCACATGCTCCAGGACGTCCGCTTCGTCCCCAACGACACGCACCTATCCTCGGAGGAGCGGATCGTCATCCTGACCGGCCCCAACATGTCCGGAAAGTCCACGTATTTACGTCAAGTGGCGCTCATTGTCTTGATGGCCCAGATCGGCTCCTTCGTCCCGGCGGACTCGGCTCACATCGGGATCGTGGACCGCATCTTCACCCGCATCGGCGCCCAGGATGAGATCCACGCCGGGCAGTCCACGTTCATGGTGGAGATGGTGGAAACGGCCAACATCCTGCATCACGCCACGCCGCGCAGCCTGCTGATCCTGGACGAGATCGGCCGGGGGACGTCCACCTACGACGGGCTGGCCATCGCCTGGGCGGTGGTGGAATATATCCACAACCACCCGGAACTGCGGGCCCGGACCCTCTTCGCCACCCATTATCACGAGCTGACCGAGCTGGCCGAGCGGCTCCCGCACGTAGTCAACTACAACGTGGCGGTCGCAGAGGAGGGGGACGACGTGATCTTCCTGCACAAGATCGAGCGCGGCGCGGCCGACCGCTCGTATGGCGTGCACGTGGCCCGGCTGGCGGGGTTACCGCAGGCGGTGGTGCGGCGCGCCGAGGATATCCTGGAGGACCTGGAGCGGAGCGGGGCCGCGGGGCCGCGCCGCTCCGCCGCCGATCCGGAGGACGCGATGGTCGTGCGGCAGCTCACCCTCTTCTCGCTGTCCGACCCCATCATCGACGAGCTGAAGGCGCTGGACATCTCCACGTTGACCCCGCTGGAGGCCATCAACAAGCTCTACGAGCTGCAAAAGCAGGCATTGGAGCGGGAAGGGGGATAGGACACCGCAGAGGCGCCGAGGGCTCAGAGGGGGCCAGGGTAGGGGCGAACGGCCGTTCGCCCCTTTTTCGTTCCCCCCCGGATCGTTAGCCCCCATCTCGGCCGAATCGGAAAGGCCGAATATGGAGTCTCTCACCCTCCTAAGTCAGACACTCCAATCCAGTCGATCCAAACCAAGCGCACTTTCTCCTCGATCCACGTGATGCGTGCCCACGACAAGCAATGCTTCCAAAATGATGACGAAATGCCAGCCTGAGGCCACCACAGAACCTTAAAATTCCATTGACATCGTTGACATTCATAGCAAATTGCGCGATATTTTCTACAAAAGCACCACTCTCTTCCCACATTTTTTGTAGACAACATTCTTTCGCAGACATCCCTATTGAAATCTTCTCCTAACGGGATCTTACGCTAATTTGGGAAAGCGAGGGACTTGATCTGCAAGAAGTCCCACTTTTCAAATAGGGGGTTGAGGTAGGCGCAAAGGGTATGAGCAGCAAATCCGGCCATTCCAGTTCCTCATCGTCCGGAGTAGATAGTGTAAGGCTCTGAACAATTTGGGCATGATCCTCATCACGTTACGTGATAAAGCGAATCCTCATTACACTCTTACATCTCAACTCTTGGCCAAGATCGCATGAAAAGGAGGCTAAAAGTGAAAGCCGGCAATCTGTCCCTCCCTGTAGCAATTGTGATGATACTAATGGCTGTGCTGCTGTCCCAGGGTGTGACCTCCCCTTCTTCGGTTGCGCTGGCTGAAAGCGTTGCTCCGTTTGTGGAACACACCATCACAGATGGCGACATGGACGCTGTGGCTACTTACCTCGCGGCGAGCCGTATCATTTGGGAGGAGAATAACCCAGTCCTAAACAGTTCCCCGACAGTGGACGCTGGTGGGCCATACACCGGTGATGAGGGAACTACCATTGCCTTAGAGACTGCTACTGCTCTAGATCCTGATGGCGACACCGTGACATATGACGTATATTTTGAAGCGAACAGCAGTAGCCCTGATCAACTGAAGTGCAACGATGTCGCCAATCTATCTTGCAATCCGGGAATGCTGGACACTAACACCCATTATTACTGGAAAGTGGTGGCACGGGATTCGCATGGAGCGACGACAACTGGACCTGTTTGGGATTTCTGGACTGTGCAACGAGCAGGTCTCAACGAATTCGATAGCACCTCTATGTCGAATTTCTGGACTGCACAATCAGGAGGAAACGATGAATTCGATAGCACTTCTTTGTCGAATATCTGGACCTGGATTGATCCAGATAATGATGGAGCATATTCCCTAACTGATCACCCCGGCTGGCTGCGTCTCATTACTCCATACGGTGACAATATCACACCTCTTACAAATGTCTGGCATCAGAATTGTGATGCGGGAAGAATAATGCAGAGCGTTACCGGAGACTTCACCGCTGAGACAAAAGTTGTGTTGGTGAATCCTGCTAATTCCTTCCAGTTTGGCGGCATCCTGGTGTTTCTCGATAAGAATAACTATGTGATGTTGAATAGGGGATATAGTTATGGAGATGAGGTCGGGGCCGGTTGGGCTGAAGATGGAATTCCTGATAAGAATGTTTTGAAAGGATTCCACTCCAGCCCGACCTGGCTACGTATGAAGCGAGTCGGCAATATGTTTAGCTTTTTCTATAGCGCCAATGGCACAGACTGGCAATCATTAGGCACAAAGATATTCAATAATCTGCCTGACACTATTCAGGTAGGACTGGTGGCGGGATACGCCAATAACCAGGTTTATCCTGATTTCAAGGCAGATTTTGATTATTTTCATCTTAGTACATCTGCAACTCCCACCAATCACCCCCCCTATCAACCATCCAACCCTACACCACCTGATGACTCCTATGACCAACCCACATCTCTTATCTTATCCTGGTCTGGTGGTGACCCGGACGGCGATAGTTTAACATTTGCCTGGACAGTCGACTCACCGCTGTGCAGCTTCTCAAATGCTACCGTCCTCAACCCCACCATCACCTGCAGTGACAACGGGACTTACACGGTCACACTTACGGTCAGCGATGGCGTGAACGAGCCGGTCACAGATGATGCCACGGTCACGGTCAGCAATGTGGCTCCGGTAGTGGATGCCGGGCCCGACCAGACCGTTTACGAAGACAGCGTGGTGAATCTGGCTCTGGTCACCTTCACCGATCCAGGAGTGTTGGATACCCACACAGCCACGATTGACTGGGGAGATGGCTCCCCACTTGAAATCGGCATAGTCAGCGAGGTCGGCGGCTCCGGTACTGTGACCAGCAGCCATGTTTATCCAGACCCTGGTGTCTACACCGTCACGGTCACCGTGACCGACAACGACGATTACGTAGGCACCGACACGATGGTAGCGACGGTCATCCACGGTTTCCTGAAATTCTGCGTCTTCGGCGAAGCCAGTCATCGTCATGCCGATCATAGCAACAGTCATAACAGGGAAGGTGACCATCATGGTATCACGGTATACAGGCAGTCCATCCTTGATTGCAGCGCTGGCAGCAACGGCAAGGTGAATATCAAGCAGCGTACTACAGTAGCTGGCGACGTCGTAAGTCTGGAAGATAAAGTGAGTCTCGATCAAGAAGCTAACGTCCAGGGCAACGTGACAGCTACAGGCGATGCGGAACTGAAGCAGCAATCCTTGGTGCAGGGGAATGTGACTACTGGCAGCGACGCAAAGCTAAAGCAGGAAGCCACCGTACAGGGGGATGTGATAGCAGCCGGGGAAGTGAAGCTGGCGCAAGGTGCAACCGTTGCTGGCACCATCCAAGAAGGGGCCAGTGTATCGCAGATCCCACCGATCATGGCCGTTGCGCTCTCCCTGCGCGCTGGAGGGCCGGACGTCGAGGTTGAGGAAAGTAGGACCCTGGCTCTGCCTCCCGGCAGTTACGGCAAGTTGAAGGTAAGGAAGGAGGGCACGCTGAATCTCAGCTCAGGGCAATACGCATTCCGGGAGATCAAAGTAGATGAAAAGGCCACGATCTCTCTGGACCTGGCCAACGGGCCAGTGGTTGTTGATGTCGTGGAGGAGATGGACTTGAAGCATGATGTTCGAATGGAGGTGTCAGGCATAGGCAGTGCTGCTGACATCTTGTGGCGCGTGGCTGGCGAACACGTCCACCTGGGCCAGGGAGGTAGCTATCTGGGCACATTCCTAGCTCCGAATGCGGACATTGACCTGTATGAGAATGCAGTGCTAGAGGGTGCGTTGTACGGACAAAGGGTGGACATCAAGCGACGAGCAGACGTGATCGGCAAGCCAGCTCTGGACGTGTTCGTGACCCTGTTTCTACGCTAGATCACAGCTTGTGCCCACAAGTTGATGAAAGGAGCAGGCTTCTGAATTCCAGAAGCCTGCTCACGTGCCTGCATCTAATGCTTGCCTTGCCGCAGAGCGATTACCATCACCCGAGAGGGAGGCGCTGACACTCCTGGCGAAGGGGCTGCCCACACCGGAGATCATCGACCGCCAGGAATACAGCTATCAGTGTTCTCCCTGCGAGCACAAGATATCAAGTCAGAGAAAATCATCAAATCTTAAAATTCCATTGATATTGTTGACACTCATGGTAAATTGCGCTATATTTTCTACAAAAGCATCGTGTCCTATCTATATCTTCTGTGGACACCACTACTGAAGCCTTCTCCTAATAACCCCGATCCTTGCAAAGGGAATACGCCCGGCTAGCGAGTTTAACGTGTGGCTAACTACTCCTAAAGTAGTATGCAATAGAGGAGGGTGCCATGAACAACAAACTCCTACCGCTCGCCCGCAAGGGGACCACCGCTGCCATCGTGATGCTCATTTTCGGAGTGCTGTTACTCTCCACAGTACAAGCCGCAGCCAATGTAACCTCAATAGCGTTCTCCGTTGGTAGCTGGGTTCAAAAGGCTGACATGCCTACGCCCCGGGATCTGATGGCGGCCGTAGCATTTAACGACCGTATCGTGGTGATCGGCGGGTCAAGCGCCTCAGGCCCGCTCGACACGGTCGAGATCTACTGGCCATCTACCGATACATGGACGATCGGCAGGCCCATGCCTGCGCCGAAGGCTATCGCTGGAGGTGTTCGTATTGGTGATCTTATCTACGTCGTCGGGACCGACCAGCGCCTGTTCGCATATGATCCGCAAACTGATTCGTGGACGGAAAAAGCCTCTGTGCCAGTCCCTCTAAACGCCGAGTTCGGGATAGCGACTGTCGGTTGTAAGCTGTATGTGGGAATAGGGCAACCATATGAATCCCCTGTTATATATGTCTATGATCCCATCTCCAACGCCTGGGAATCAAAGACACCCGCACCCGTTACTCGTTCGATCAGCAGCTTTGCCGTATTAAATGGGATCATATACGTTTTCGGCGGTGGGGAGCCCAGACCAGATCCTGGGCCAACAGAGATTAAGCGTGTGGATGCATATGACCCCATTGCGGACTCATGGACCATCAATGCGCTTCCATCGCTCGCCATACGCCGCGGCCACCTATCCAGAGTCTCGCCTGTGCTAGGTCAATACATCTTCATCATAGGCGGATGGAACGGATTCACCGCGCTCTCAGCGGTGGAAGTCTTTGATGGTTCAGCTTGGGTTTTCGATGCACCCATGTATCCGGCACGCTATAACATGGCCACCACGGCCTTGAACGGACGCATCTATGTCTTCGGAGGGAACTGGGGCGGCTGGGGAGGCCATTGGATGTCGATCACACAAGAATACATCCCTGCAGAGCCGCTTATGGAGCCGCCTTCCGAGGATTGCCCGTTATTCCGAGAGATCTCCATCGACATTAAGCCAGGCAGTTTCCCCAACTCGATCAATCCTAAGAGCCGGGGAAAGATCCCGGTAGCTATTCTGTCAAGTCCCGATTTTAATGCACCGGATGAGGTTGATCGAACATCCCTAACCTTTGGAGCAACAGGAAACGAGGCTAGCCTGGCCTTCTGCAAATCGAGCTCAAAGGATATAAACGATGACGGGCTTCCAGATCTATTATGTCATTTCTACACTCAGAAGGCAGGATTCCAACCGGGAGATACCGAAGGGATTCTGAAGGGAAAGACCGTGGCAGGTATCCCATTCATCGGATCTGACTCAGTTCGCATCGTGCCCTGTCGGAAATGTTCGACCAAGTAGGAGGCAACAAACTGGCATTTACACAACAATAGAAGCCCCTTCTATCGCCCTGCCTCCTTAGTCCTACCTGATCATCCCACATACCCACACAAGTCCCCCGGAGCTCCGAAGGCTCCGGGGGACTCAGCAGGCAAGATATCCAGCAGGTGCGACGCATGGTCAGATGTGCGTCGCACCTCTCTTTTACTCCACGACCTCATACGCCTGGCCATCGAGCACGACGATCACCCGAGTGCCCAGGGCGAAGTACGGCGCCAGCTCCGGCTTTTCCGCCAACAAATCGAAGTAGGCGCCGCTGCCGAAGACCACCCGATCCGGCTCCATCGTCTTCGGGTCGAATTTCGTATCCACCCACACGCCGTCCCGCAGGATGAACGTCTTGCCGTGCACCACGCGCACGGCATCCCCCGTCTCCGCCGCCCGCTCGGCCGACTTGAGCTCCTGGCGCATCACGCTGTCCTCCACCGCCTTCTCGCCAGCGGCGGGCGCCCGAGCCATGCTATACAACGGCGAGACGGTGGGCGCAGGCGTCGCCACGGCGGGTGGCACCTCCGCCGGCGCAGCCTGGGGGACAAGCTGTGGCACCGCTCGGCTCAGCCACGGGAACAGGCGCAGGACCCATGACTGGGATGACGCGTCCGGCACAGGCATAGGCACGGGAACCGGCTCCTCTCGTGGCGGCAACACCGCCCCCGGCTCCTCCACCAGGAACGAGGTGTACGGGGTGATGATCCCATACCGCTTGCTGAGATCGATCACCTCATCTACCAGCTCCCGATCGGCGCCGTGCAGCCGGATCTGCGACAGCAGATAGCCCACCTTGCGCGTGGCCCACAGCCGGGCGATGAACGGCTCCCCATCCTCTGTGCGAAACTCGACGGCCTCATACGTGTACGTCATCGGCTGGCTGTTCACCAGCCCGGTGAGCAGGAGATCCGTCGTACCGCCCTCTCGGTAGCGTCCAGCCACGATGAGCTGGCTGCCGGCAAACAGATCCGGCAATGGATACGGGTACATATCCTCCACGTGCAGATCGCCAAAGTCCAGCTTCACATCCGTGAGCACGGGCTCGCTCACCTTAGCGTAGAAGCCGGACACCACCTCATCGATGCGCTGGCCGGGCCGCACATAGGCGCTGGTGCCGCGATGCTCCTCGGCCAGCCGGTCGAGCAGGATGGTGTTCACGTCGTGGCCGACGCCGAAGGTGAATAGCCGCACGCGCTTCCCGGCCGCCTGCGCCACGTTGGCGACGATGCGCTCCTCATCCGTCACCCCCTCCGTGGGTAACCCATCGGTCAGGAAGATCACGATGGCGGGGCGTCCCTCCTCAGGGTGTAGCGAGGCCAGCGCCTCCAACAGCGCCCGGTTGATGTCCGTCCCGCCGACCGCCCGCAGTGACCGCACCCATTCCTTGGCCTCCGGCGTTTCGGAGGCGGGACGCAGGTCACGGGCGTACATGCGCACGCCAGTGCTGAACGCCACCACATTGAAGCGATCGTCCGGCTGGAGCTGATCGAGGATGTAGATCAGCGCGTCCTGAGCCTGGCGGATCTTCTCCCCCTTCATGCTGCCGGACACGTCCAGCACCAGGACCACATCCTTGGCCACGATCGCGTCCTCAGGCGGCTCGATAGGTGGCGCGGCCAACAGCAGGAAGAAGCCGTCATCGCCTTTCGGACGATAGGAGAGCACGCTGATGTCGATCGCCCGCTCGGCGGTGGAGAAGTACAGATCGAAGTCCCTGTCCGCTCGCACGTTCGACGCCTCATATCCGACGCGGGCGCGATGATCGCCGTCCCGAATCACGGCCACATCGTGGCTGGGCGAGTAGATGGCCTTGAGCGGCTCGGTGGTGCGGATGGACACGCCGACGCTGAGCTGTCCCACCGGTTTGGGCGACAGACGATCCGTCCGCAGCGGATACTGATAATGCACCAACGTGCCATCGCGGGGCAACACCTGGCTGTAGCTGAGCTCGATCTTGCGCTGGCCGCCCGGCGGGATGGGGAAGATGCTGGCCTGGAACAGCGCCCGGCCGACGTACTCCAACAGGGCGGGGTCCCGGCGGCGACGCACGATGGACTCGTAGATGGCACGCGCCTCCTCACGGGTGAGAAGCCTACCCTCCAGCCGCTTGCCGTCCACCCACATGGCGAAGTCGGATACGGCGGCATCAGCGGGCAGCGGGAAGAGGTACGTCCCCTCGACGGGGTAAGGCGCCTCGTTCACGAACACCTGCTCCACACGCGTCGTGGCGATCTGATCCTCGATCTCCACGATGACGCGATGGCTGGCGATGCGGATCGGGCCGCCCAGGATCGGGAGCACGCCGGGGGGTTCCGGCTCAGGGATGATCCCCTGAGCGAAGGCCGGGGACACGGCCGTCAACAGGAAGAGAAAGGGTAACATCCATCGCAGCAAAAGACGCATGGGGCCACCTCCCGGGACTCGATCACATCGACTGTTCTCGTCCCTGAGACGACGCCCCATGCGTCTTTGTTCCAGAGAGGCTAACCACAAAGGGCGCAAAGGGCACAGAGGCAATTTAGGAAGTCTTTGCGATCTCGGCGCCCTCTGCAGTTTTCTAATCCACTCCCAGCGCGTAATTCAAAGCCGCCTCTGCATGGATGGCCGTCGTGTCCAGAAGCGGGACATCCACGTCGCCCTGGCCGACCAGGAGTGGGATCTCCGTACATCCCAGGATCACCCCCTCAGCGCCGCGGGCGGCCAAGCGGCGGATGATCTCCACATACCGGGCACGCGATGTCTCCCGAAACACGCCCGCCGTCAGCTCATGATAGATCACGTCATGGACGTACCGCCGGTCCTCCGCGTCCGGCACCAGGACGGCGATCCCCCTCTCGGCCAGCTTGTCCCGATAGAACGGATCCTCCATGGTGAACGCGGTGCCGAGAAGCCCCACCGTCCGCATCCCCCGCTCGTGGATGGCATCGGCCAACGCGTCCAGCAGGCTCAACATGGGGATGGACACGGCCGCCTGCACCTCGTCGAACACCTTGTGCATGGTGTTGGTGGCGATGAGGGCGAAGTCGGCCCCGGCCGCCTCCAACCAACGAGCCGCCTCGCTCAACCCCCGGGCGATGAGATCCCACCGCCCCTGCTCCGGCCACTCGACGTAGGGCTGGAAGCTCACGCTGTAAATGATGATCTCCGGATATCCATAGTCGCCGAAGCGCTCCGTGTACGTGCGGGTGATGTACTCATAATAGGCGACCGTGGATTCCGGGCTCATCCCGCCCAGGATACCGATCCTCTTGTACATGGTCTACCCTGCGTCCCTACGTCCTGCCACCTGTCTCCTGCATCCTGCATCTTGCATCTTGTATCTTGTATCCTGCATCCTGCCCGCCCCCTACTCCGGCTCCAGGTTATACGTCAGGCTGGTGATCACCCAGCGCCCGTCACGCTTGGCGAAGGTCCAGCGATCTCCCGCCTCGGCCACCTCGGCGCCGATCTGCGTCGTCGTGGTTACCACGGCCGTGTCACCCGTGATCTTTATGTCGATCAACGGATGCGCCACCATCTGCGGTGCCCCCGGAAAGACCACGACCACGTAGCGTTCCCGGATGGCGTCCCAGCCCTGCCAGCGGGCATCATCATCCGGATCATCTGGGGTGTGCTTGGCATCGATCACCACCCCATCCTCCGCCCAGATCTCCTCCAGCCGATCGATATCCTGCGCCACCACGGCTTCGGCTTCCGCGTCCAGCAACTGGCGGATCGCCTCCTCATCGCTGGCCGGCACGGGGGTCGGCGTACGCGGGATCGGCGTCGGCGAGGGGGGCAGCGTGGGGGTCTCCGACCGCCCACACGACGCCAATACGACGAGAGCCATTAACGAGATGAGCAATGCAAACCGAACGTTTCGCATGGGCACCTCCTGATTCAAGCGGCCCGATGATAGCATAGCCCGTGGGCGTGTCAAATCACCAAGAAGCGGGACGATCACTTGCTCATCGCCCGTCAGGGATGATATACTCGCGCCGGACATCCAAAAGGGGAGGATCCATGACCCGTTATCGCCACGTGTATCTCTCGCCGCATCTGGACGACGCCGCCCTCTCCTGCGGGGGCATGATCTACACGCAGGCCCAGGCCGGAGAGCCCGTGCTGATCGTCACCCCATTCGCTGGCGTCCCGGACTACGGCAACCTGTCCGAATTCGCCCTCTTCCAGCACAACTGGTGGGGCAACCCGCCGGATCCGGTGGGGCAACGGCGCCAAGAGGACGAGCGAGCCTGCCGGATCCTGGGCGCCGACTGGATCCACCTGGATGGGCTGGACGCCATCTACCGCCGTGATCCGGCCACTGGGGAGACGCTGTACAACAGCGACGATGACATCTTCGGCCCCCTGCACCCGGCAGACGTGGTAGAAGCCGACGAGTTGGCGGCCTCCTGGCTGCGTGAGCTGCCGCTGGACGGCGCCCGAGTATACGCGCCACTGGCGGCCGGCAACCATGTCGACCACCAACTGGCCCGCCAGGCGGCCATCCATCTGGCCGAACGCGGCCTCCCCGTCGCCTTCTACGAGGACTTCCCTTACGTATCCGACGCGGAGACGCTGGTGCGAGCGCTGGCCCGTGAGATCTCCGGCGGCTGGCGAGCGCGTCAAACGCCGCTCACGGAGGAGGCACTCGCACGCAAGAAGCAGGCGATCTCCTGCTACGCGTCGCAGAATCCGGTGATCTTCCGACACGGGCCGGGGATGGATGAGCAGGTCGAAACGTACGCACGGCGTGTGGGCGACGGCCAGCCGGCCGAACGCATCTGGGAGCTCATCCTGGCCTGACCCGTATCCCTGTTCCGTAACATCTGCTGATCACGGAGGCACGTCATGGCACAATCGAAGGAAAACCCCAGCACGGTCATCCTCATCACCCGAGAGGGCATGGGCTCGGCGGACCACGAGCTGCAACAGCGGCTCCTCAAGAGCTATCTGCGTCTCCTGACCGACAGCGAGACGCTACCGAACGCGATCTGCTTCTACACCGACGGCGTGAAGCTGCTGGTCGAGGGCTCCCCGGTCCTCGAAGAGCTCAAGGCGCTGGAGGGCCAGGGGGTGCACCTCATCGCATGCAGCACCTGCCTCAACTACTTCGGCCTGGTGGACAAGGTGCAGGTGGGCATCGTCGGTGGCATGGCGGACATCATTGAGGCGCAGTGGCGGGCGGACAAGGTGATCACCCTATGAACGAACGCGAGAGCGAGCCAACCGCTATGGAGACCCAACAGGAATCCTGGGATCGCGTGATGGTGATCGCAGCCCACCCGGATGATCCCGAGTTCGGCTGCGCCGGGACGATCGTGAAGTGGGCTCAATCCGGCAAGCGAATCACGTACGTGCTCCTCACCAGCGGCGACAAGGGGAGCCATGACCCCGATCTACGCCCGGGCCGGCTGGCCACGATGAGGGAGGAGGAGCAGCGGGCGGCGGCCAAAGAGCTGGGCGTGCACCGGGTCATCTTCCTGCGCTACCCCGACGGGATCCTGGAGAACACCATGGAGCTACGCCGCCAGCTCTCCGCCCTTATCCGGGAGCACAGGCCGCACATCCTGTTCACCATCGACCCGTGGCGCCACTATCAGCTCCATCCGGACCATCGGGCCGCCGGGCAGGCGGCGCTGGACGCCACCTGGTCCGCCCGGGAGTGGTACATCTTCCCGGAACAACTGGTCGGGGACATGGAACCCTGGCGGGTGAAGGAGGTCTACCTGTTCTGGACGGACGAACCCAACTATTGGGAGGACATCTCCTGCTGCATCGAGGCGCGCATCTCGGCCCTGGCCCGCCACGCCAGCCAGGTGGGGCTTGACATCGAAAAGCTGGCCGATCGGATCCGCAAATCCGCCCAGGAGGCCGGGAGAGCGCCGGGCTACCAGTACGCAGAGGCGTTCAAGCGCATACGGCTGTGACGAGCAAGGGCAAGGGTGAGTCCCCGGACTCGCCTTTGCCCGTTATGATAGCTCGACCTCAAGGCCGCCCACCAGCCCGGCGACGATGTTGTACAGCAGGGCGTTGAGGAATCCGGTGATCCCCCCGCCGATGGCCGAGGCGAGGATGCCGACGACGTAGGCGATGACGCTGAAGAGGGCGCCGAACCCCAGGGTCCACCCACGGCCCTGCTCACGAACGAGCGCGCCCAGAAGGCTGGCCCCCAGGAGGCCAGGCAACAGGATCGTGAAGAAGCCAAAGATGAGGAACAACAGAGCGCAGAGGACGGCCCCCACCTTGAAAGCAGATCCCAACGAGATCCTGCGAACGGTTCTCATCACGCCTCTCCTTTCCCTGGCAGGGGCAAAACGGCTTCACCCCTGCCTCTTCCGGCCCTTGATCTGCGCCAGGATCTTGGCCTCCGGCCGCCTCTTGTAGAAGTCGTCCAGGGGATAGCATCCGGACACCAGCCCGTTGCGCGGTGCGGTGGTGCAATCGCTAAAGGTGCGGCAGATGCGCTTGCGCTGCAGCGGCCGACCAGCCAACACATCCGCCACCATGTCCGGATATGTGAGCGCCATCCGCCCCAACCCTACGAAGTCGGCCCATCCATTCCGCACGACGTACTGGGCCACATGAGGCAGCCATTCCTGTAGATAGGAGTACGCCGAGCCGACGAAGACCAGGTCCGGGCGATATCGCTTGAGCTGTCGCGTGACCTGGATCTGCCGAGCCACGCCCACCAGCGGATCCTCCGGCGGCTGATAGCCATCCGACGGAGGGAAGAGGGCGGGCCGTTGGATATGAGGATTGTAATAAGGGCTGCCCGCCGAGATGCAGACCAACTCGATGTCCAACGAGGCCAACAGATCGAGGAAGGCGTACGGCTCAGATAGATCGATCCCCACACCGGTGCCGTCCCCGCCAAAAGCATACCGATACACCCCGTCGAACGGCTCCGGCTCACCGCGGCCATTCGGCCCCGGGCGAAACGGCACGAAATCGAAGGCGCCGAGGCGGACGCCGATGTCCAATCCGGGGGCCTCGGCCCGAATGCCCGCCACCACCTCCCGCAGAAAACGCGTTCGGTTCTCAAAGCTCCCCCCGTATCGCCCCTGGCGATCGACGGCGCTGAGAAGCTCGTGCCCCAGGTAGCCGTGACAGTGTTTGATGTCCACAAAGGCGAACCCTGCCCGCCATGCCAGCCGGGCGGCCCGCACGAAATCCTCCACCAGGCGGGCGATCTCGTCATCCGTCAGCACCGGGGCGTCGGGGTCGATCCCGAACCGCCGGTCGAGAATCGGGTGGTGATACACGATCTTGGGCTCCAGGCGGGCCTCTTCACTGGGGCGGGCGAAGCGCCCCGAGTGGGTCAATTGCAACCCCACCAACAGATCGTCGGTGCGCTGGAACCGCTCGGCATGGGCAAAGGCCAGGGCCTCCCGCAACCTGGCCAGGTCCCCGACGGTCTCCTCCGTCAACGTCAGCTGGTGTGGGTTGGCGCGCCCGTCATATCGGACGGCCACGGCCTCCCCGCCCCAGATCAGCTTGGCGCCACTCATCCCGAAGCGCCGCCAGCGCCGCATGGTCAACTCCGTTGGACGCCCATCCCGGGTCCCATCCCATCCCTCCATGGGCAAAATGGCAAAGCGGTTCCCGATGACAAAGCCGTTCCCCAGACGATACGGCTGGGCGAGCGGGGCATCCGGGCCCGATTCCAACTCCTCATCGAGAGGCAGCTCAATGCCTAACGCCGCCACATACTCTCGAAAGGCGTCGGCCGTCTTCAACGCTGCGATACGGCGGTATCTCGTCATGCTCAACCCCGTCGTGTCGTATGGAATGTGTTGAAGGCAAATCGATTGGAACCTCCACGCTCATAAGCGTCGCAAATGGAAGCCGCCGTCCACGTTGATCACCTCACCGGTGGAGAACGGGAAATACTCCTCGGCGATGGCCACGACGGCCCGGGCGACGTCCTCTGGCCGCCCCCAGCGCCGGATGGGCGTCAGACCCTCGGCGATCAGCCGATCGTACCTGTCCTTTACCACGCTGGTCATGTCCGTCTCGATGATCCCAGGGCGCACCTCGTAGACATGAATGCCATACTCCGCCAGCCGATCGGCATAAAGCGCCGTGACCATGGCCAGACCCGCCTTGGAGATGCAATACTCCCCCCGGCTGGGGCTGCTCGTATACGCGCTGAGCGACCCGATGTTCACGATCTTGGGTCGCCGGATCACGCCGTCTCGAAGCAGATCGATCATCACCCTGGCCACGCGCTGGGTCAGGAAGAAGGGCCCCTTCAAGTTGACGGCCATCACCTCGTCATAGCTGGCCTCGCTGGTCTCCAGGATATCCACACGCCGTCGCGGCGCCATCCCCGCGTTGTTCACCAAAAGATCGACGCGCCCGAACGCTTGCAACACCTCATCAACCAGACGCTCCCGATCGGCCGCCAGAGCGATGTCCGCCTGCACGGCGAGGCCCCGCCCGCCCGCCCGCTCGATCAGGCACACTGTCTCGGAAGCAGCC
>JAADGJ010000106.1:0-75511 GCA_013152435.1 Chloroflexota bacterium
TCATCCTGATCTCCTTGGTGTGGACGTGTTAGTATACGACTATGTTAGCAAACTCCCCCTTTCTTTGTAAACCTATATCAGGACGACACAACCCCCCTCAGACACCTTGCCGGTACATTTTCAGACACGCCCTTAGATGCCTATGGGGGTCAGCGTGCTGACCCCCTGCTTTTGGGAAACGAACCGTCAATGGAAAGTCGGAGATAGGGAGAAGCCATATGTCAGAACTCGATGCTGCCATCAACTACGCCAGGGAACACGAGCAGGCCTTCCTGGAAGATCTGAAGGCCCTGCTGCGCATTCCGTCGATCTCGGCCCTGCCCGAGTGGAAACCTGATATCCAACGGGCAGCCGAGTGGATCGCAGCCCAATTGCAGGACCTCGGCTTCGACGCCGTCCAGGTCATGCCCACGAAGGGACACCCGGTCGTGTACGGCGAATGGTTGAAAGCCGGCCCGGACGCGCCCACCATCCTCTTCTATGGGCACTATGACGTGCAACCCGCCGACCCCCTGGAGCTATGGGAGACCGATCCCTTCGATCCCCAGGTGCGCGGGGATAACATCTTCGCCCGCGGGGCCTCCGACATGAAGGGACAGGTGGTCGCCCACCTCAAGGCCATCGAGTCTCTGATCCGCACGACCGGGCTGCCAGTCAACGTGAAGTACATGATCGAGGGCGAGGAGGAGATCGGGTCGCCCAGCCTGGGGGCTTTCATCGAGGAGCACCGAAGTCTGCTCTCATGCGATCTGTGCCTGAACGGCGACTCGGGCATCCTGGCCCCGGATCTCCCCTCCATCGTCTACGCGCTGCGCGGCCTGGCCTATTTCGAGATCCACGTCCAGGGCCCGGCCAGCGATCTGCATTCGGGCACCTTCGGCGGCGTGGTGGAGAACCCGGCCCAGGCGCTGTGCCGACTCATCGCCGGGATGAAGGACGAGCGCGGCCGAATCACGCTGCCCGGCTTCTACGACGATGTGCGTCCGCTGAGCGAGGAGGAGCGAGCCGATCTGGCGAAGCTGCCGCAGACGGATGCCTGGTGGCAGGAGCAGACGGGCGCCCCGGCGCTGTTCGGCGAGGAGGGATACACGGCCACCGAGCGAGCGACCGCGCGGCCGACGCTGGACGTGAACGGCCTGCTCAGCGGATTCATCGGCGAGGGCACGAAGACGGTGCTGCCCTCGAAGGCGATGGCCAAGATCTCGATGCGGCTGGTGCCCGACCAGCACCCGGACCGGATCCACGAGGGATTGAGGGCCTACCTGGAGGCCAACGCCCCTCCGACGATCACGTGGGAGCTGGAGTACATAGCCAGCTGTCTCCCGGCGATCGTCGAGCGGGATTCCAAGGCCATCCGGGTCGCCAGCCAGGCGCTGGAGGCCGTGTGGGGCAAGCCGCCGCTCTTCACGCGGATGGGCGGCAGCGTCCCCGTGGTGGGCATGATCAAGGAGCTGTTGAACGTGGACAGCCTGATGTTGGGCTTCGGCCTGCCCGACGACAACCTGCACGCCCCCAACGAGAAGTTCCACCTGCCCAACTTCTTCCGGGGGATTGAGACGTATATCCGGTTCATGCACGAGATAGCAGTCTGATCGTCGCCACACCACGCCTAAGAGTGTCTCTGAGAAATGCCATTGCTTCTGCCGTGGGGAGGCCCGGAGGGGCGGCGGAGCCCCTCCGGAAAAAGCCTTTCTCCCGCCTTCAACCTGCCTGGCCTCGGCCTGGGCCCTTCGGAAAGGGCCGAGAAAGGCAGGTGCAGGCAGGAAAAAATAGGCTTCCGTGGAGGGGAGATCCCCTCCACACCACCCCCTGTAGAGCTGGTAGCTGAGGGAGACCCTCAGACACCGTGCCGGTAAATTTTCAGATACGCTCTCAGGGGGAACTCTCCTCCATACCTCCCTCTGGGGCGCGCCTACCGTGAAGACGCGACGAGGCCCCCGATCCGTCGGGGGCCTTACTGCTTCCAGCCGCTCATGAGATGGCCCGGGGAACCGCTCTAGCGATCCCCCTGCAACAGGTGCGCGTATTTCAGCCCGCTCCCGGTCAGGAAAAGTACCACCCGCTCATCGGGGGCGATCCATCCCTGAGCGAGCAGATGCCGGAGGGCGGCCAGGGTGGCGGCGGCCTCCGGAGCGACGAACAGCCCCTCCACGCGACCGATCTCCCACAACGCATCCAGGATCTCCTCGTCCGAGACGGCGATGGCCGTCCCGTCGCTCTCCCGAAGCGCCCGCAGGATGAGGAAATCGCCGATGGCCGATGGGACCCGCAGCCCGGCGGCGATGGTCGCCGCATGAGGCCAGGGTTCGGCCGTCTCCCGCCCGGCCTCGAAGGCCCGCACGATGGGGGCGCATCCGGCGCTCTGCACGCTCACCATGCGCGGGCGCTCCGGCCCGATCCAGCCCAGCGCCTCCATCTCCTGGAACGCCTTCCACATGCCGACGATCCCGGTCCCCCCGCCGGTGGGATAGATGATCACGTCGGGCAGGGTCCAGCCGAGCTGCTCGGCCAACTCGTACCCCATCGTCTTCTTTCCCTCCACCCGATACGGCTCACGCAGGGTTGAGACATCGAACCAGCGCCCTTCGGCAGCTCCCTCGCGCACATACCGGGCGCAGTCGGTGATCAGGCCGTCCACCAGCGTGACCTCGGCTCCTAGCGCTCGCATCTCCGTCACGAAAAGCGGAGGCGCATCACTGGGCAGGAAGATGTGAGCCGGCAATCCGGCGCGGGCGGCATAGGCGGCCAGGGCGCTGCCCGCGTTCCCCGCGCTGGGGATGGCCAGGGCCTCGACACCCAACTCGGCGGCGCGAGCGACGGCCAGGCACAGCCCCCGAGCCTTGAAGGAAGCGGTCGGGTTGGCGCTCTCATCCTTGGCATACAGGTTGGCCAATCCCAGCTCAGCCCCCAACCGCTCCAGCCGCAACAGGGGCGTGAACCCCTCCCCCAGGGTCAGCTGGTAGGCGGGATCCCGCACCGGCAACATCTCGGCGTACCGCCACAGCGTCGCCGGCCGATCCTGCAGCGCATCGACCGGGAATCCGGCGCAGGCCGCCGCCAGATCGTATCGGGCCAGCAACGGCCGTTCACAGGCCGGGCAGACGTTCCAGAGCCGATCCGCGTGATAGCTGGCCCCACACCACGAGCATTCCAGATGCGTCAAATAGGTCCGCATGCCCCACCATCCTCACCGCAGGATCACCCCGCCCGCTTTCGCCGGGCGATCAGGGCGCCGGCATCCCATTCTGCTGCGCCCACACCGGCTGCGTCCACGCCGATCGCCCTTCGAAGTCAACCACCTCGATCCGGAAGTACTCCTGACGCGGGTGCAACGTCACGGTCACCTCGGTGATCGGCTTCCCATCCCAGGCATGCACGGCGTTGGGACAATAGTTGTAGCCCCCGGTCACGTACACCGAGCGGGCAGGCGAGCACCGCACGGTCACATCACGTCCGTCCAGCGTCACATCATGGATCTCCGGCCCCATGCTGGCGTAGAAGGCCCCCGCCCGCAGCGCGTCCAGGATGGCCCTCGGCTCGTTCTCAGCCGTCCGCACCACCACCCATCCCTTCCCGTGATCCGGATAACGCCAGTGACAATCGTCCACGGCGAGGCCCCAGATGCGCTGGCCGCGTCGGAGCAACAGATCCCAGTGGACCAGCGAGTGCCCCTTCTGGATCTCCAGCCAACAGCCGGTGTTGAAGATCTCGATGCCCACGTGCCCATGCAGCGGGCGCAGGTCCTCCAGGGAATGATCGTGCCAGTACGGGTGGGCGATAAAGGCCAGCCCACCGGCCGCGTTGACCGCGTCGATGACCGCCTGCGGGTCCTCGCCGACGGCGATCGGCATCTCCGTGATCCCCAGGGCCACCACGTGATAGCCGACGTCGCCGCGCTGAGCGCTGATCTCCACGCCGGGGATCAGCGTGATGGGCGAGCCATCCACCGGCGGCGTGACCTGGTTGTGATCCGTGATGGCCAGGAAATCGTGGCCCTGTCCGGCGAACCAGTCGACGGCCTCGGCGGGGCTTACGCGACCATCGGAGGCCGTCGTATGCGTGTGCAGGTTCCCCTTCAGCCACACGCCCGGCTGGCCGAACGGAGGAATGGATGGCATGGATCACCTCCCAGCTCTTTGCAGTTCGCAGGGGCACACGGCCGCGTGCCCCAGGGGAAGCCCCTCCGAGCCACCCCAGAGATGCGGGGCCACGCTTCCGTATCGCTTAACTTGATACCTAATGAGGGCACACAGTCGCGTGCCCCCATCGTGCGATCGAGGCAACGCAGGCGTTACCCCGACATCACCCGAGGCGCAACCGCAACGTCCGGATCTGATATGGCGTGATATACAACGTGACGGCGTGGCCGTCAACCACGTCCAGCTCCGCCTCGTTCCGCTCGATGAGGTCGGTCTCCCACGCGGCCTCGATCGGCCGGCTGCATCGCAGCGTCACCGGCCCGCGCTGACGGTAGCACTCGTACAGGCGCAGGATCACGCCGTCCCCATCCTCGGCCTGCTTCACCGTCTCCAGGATGACGTTGGGCGCGTCGACCTGGAACAGGCTGTAGGCCAGGGGGAGTTCCCCACCCTGGCCGGTGAACGGTCGGACCACCAGGGGATCGTTCAGCTCGTAGCCGGCGCGCACCGTGCCGTTCCGCCAATCGCCGGAATGCGGGAACAGGGCATAGGTGAACTCATGCTGCCCCTCGTCCGCGTGGGGATCGGGGAAGTTGGGAGAGCGGAGCAGCGACAGCCGCAGCACGTTGTCCCGTACATCGTTTCCGTACTTGCAATCGTTCAACAGGGAGACGCCGTAATCGCCCTCGGACAGATCGGCCCACTTGTGCACGGCCGTCTCAAAGCGGGCCCAATCCCACGACGTGTTGCGATGGGTCGGTCGCTCCACGTTGCCGAACTGGATGTCGAACGTGGCTCGCGGTGAGAGGACATCCACCGGGAAGGCGACCTTGAGCAGAATGTCCTTCTCCCGCCAGTCCACTCGGGTGTGGAACTCCAGGCGGCGGCTATCGGCGTCCAGCGAGATGCGCTGCTCGATGGCGGAGTTCAGCAGCTTCAACCGCACGCGCAGCGTCTGGCGCAGCGGCCCTGCCTCGATCCGCTCGATCTCACCCGGTTCCTCCACCGTCCACATCTTGTCATCGAAGTAGACCTCCACATCCCACGCGGGCCAGTTCATCGGCTTGTCCTGGAAGGCCTGGAACTGGTTGGCGACGGCGCCCTCCGGCAGCACCTCCCGGTTGTGGTCCTTGTCGAACAGCCGGACGAGCTCACCCTTCTCGTTGAACTCCGCCCGGAGATGGGTGTTCTCCAGCACCAGCGGCTCCGCCGGGGCCGACGCCTCCCCCTCCTCCGGCGGCGCGTCCACGATCTTGTACACGCGATAGCCGGTGGCCGGGACATGCGCCTGGAAGAGGATGCGGTCGCCCGATCGCTGCATGGGCGCCAGCGCGTCGGTCTCCGCGTCGGCCACCGCCTTGCCCTCCGGCACCCAATCCGCGGGCACGTCGATGATCCCCCGCCGATCCCAGCCCAGCGCGTTGTAAACCAACAGCCCCGGCCGCCCGGCGGAGAGGCTCGTCGCCGCCGCGATGCGATCCAGCGCCTCGCGCAGCGCCAGCCGCCCGATGGATAACACCTGCTCGTACTCCCGGGTGCTGTCCTCGTACACCTCGTGGATGGAGGAGCCCGGGATGATGTCGTGGAACTGATTGCGACAGATGATGGTCCACGCCTCGGTGAAGTCCGCTGCCGGATAGGTCGCGCCCAACAGCGCGGCGCCCACCGCGGCCAGCTCCGCCTGGTGCATGAGCACCTCGCACTTGCGGTTGTATCGCTTATTGCGGGCCTGAGAGGTCAGCGTGCCCCGATGGTATTCCAGATACAGCTCCCCGTTCCACGTGGGCAGGTCCCGAGCGTTGCGCTCCAAACTGCGGAAGAACTCCTCCACGCTGCCCTGGCGCACCTGCGGCGTGCCGGGCACGGCGGCCAGGGCGCGGGCCCGCTCGATCATCTCCAGGGTGGGGCCGCCGCCGCCGTCGCCGAACCCATAGGCGGTCAGCAGCTCGTCGTGGTGCTCCTTCTGCTGGTAATTCTCCCAGGTGCCGATCGCCTGCTCGCCGGTCATCATGGCATTGTAGGTGGAAGCGTAGGCGCCGGGATCCGGCGTGGTGATGAAGTGGGTCAACACCCGGGTGCCATCCAGGCCCTGCCACCAGAAGGAGTCATAGGGCAGGCGATTGTACTGGCTCCAGCCGATCTTGATGGTCATGAAGTAGTCGAGGCCCGCCCGCTTGATGAGCTGGGGCAGCGCCCAGGCGTAGCCGAACACGTCGGGCAGCCACAGGACGGGGCTGTCCTCCCGGCCGAACTCCCGCTGGAAGAAGCGCCGGCCCAGGAGGAACTGTCGGGCCAGCGACTCAGCGCCGGAGATGTTGCAGTCCGCCTCCACCCACATGCCGCCGATGAGCTCCCAACGTCCCTCCGCCACCCGCTGTTTGATCTGCTCGTACAGGTGCGGGTAGTCCTCCTTGACGTACTGATAGAGCTGGGGCTGCGACTGGGTGAAGTGGAACTCCGGGTATTGCTCCATGAGGCGAAGCATGGTGGCGAAGGTGTGCGCCGCCTTCTCCCGCACCCGCTCCAGGGTCCACAGCCAGGCCACGTCGATGTGTGCGTGGCCGGTGGCCACGATCTTGACGGGCATCGGATCGTATCGGGCGAGGCCGGCCTGCAGCGCCTCCCATGCGGCGGCCACCGATCCGTAGAAGTCGCCGTTGACGCGGAAGTCCAGGAGCTGGAAGGCGTCGTCCAGGGCGTTGAGGATGGCGTGGCGGGCGAAATCGTTCTCGTCCATGGCGCGGGCGGCCTGCAGCGCGGCCTCCGCCGTGTGATAAAACCGCCGCGTGGCCATGTCCACCGTCACCAACTCGACGCCCTGGAAGATCTGCTCGAAGGGCCAGGTGGGGTTCCAGCGATGCATGGTACACCAGGCGTGCAAAGCCAAATCGAATCGCTCTCCGCCCTGCGCCGACTCGGCCAGCAACAGCTCCTTGTGATTGCGATCGATGCCCTGCACGGCCACGCCGTTCAGATAGGCCAGGGCTTCGGAGTGCACGGGCGCCATCGGATGGCTGAGGGCAACATGCGCAGCCACCCGCTGCCCGGCCCACTCCTCCGGGATGCGAAGCTCCGCCCGGAACCAGCGCCACTGATCCCAGCCGCCCCACATTTGCCCGTGCTCAATGATGGGCCAGGACGACGCATCGGCAGCGGCGCCATCCAGCAGATCCTCCGGGCTGATGCGCACGGTGACCGGCCTGCGCTCCCGGTAGATGCGCGCCTCCACGTCACGCAGCAGGCGCTCCAGTTTCTCCACGGTGAATCGGATACGATGTTTGCCCATTCGTCACCTCTATTATTGCGGTGTTACGTATTGCGTGTTGCGTATTGCGTACCGCGTATTGCGTTACGTGTTACGCTCCCCGCCCGACGTCTATCGTCACCACCAACCCGATGTGATCCGACGGGAACTCCCCGTCCTGGTCCGGCTGATCCGCCACCGGCTCAATAGCTCTCAGGTAGGGCACAAGCTCCGGGCTGGCCCAGGCGTAATCGATGCGCTGCCACGGCCCATCGGATCGATAGGTGTACCCGGGCTCGCGCGGCCTCAGCGCGGCCCACACATCTGTCCAGCCGGCATCGCGCAGCATCGCCATGGGCGCCTGATCCGGCAGCTCGTTCAGGTCTCCCACCAGCAGGCGAGGACCGGAAAACCGGTTCAGATAGGAAAGGGCCTCCCGCACGTTGCAAACCCGGGCCGCCCGGCTGAGTGATAGATGGGTATTGAAGAGGTGGAACAAGCCGTCCGGCAACTCGAAATGCGCGTGCAGCACGATCCGCTGGTGTCGATCCTCCGGATCATCCGAATCCCGGGAGAGGCACACCCAATCACGGCCGGCGAAGGGGATCCGGGACAGGAAGGCCAGCCCCTCCCACGCTCCAGTGGGGTAATACATGGCGGGCTGGAAGGCCAGGTGCGGGTACTCGGGGAGCCGGGCGGCGATCTGTTGCGCCTGGTTCAGCCGCTGCCCATCATCGTCCCGCTCATCCCGTTCGGGATCGCTCCGGATCTCCTGAAAGGCCACCACGTCGGGGGCCGCCGCGCGCACCGCCTGGACGATGAGCTCCCGGCGTCGCGGCCAGGGCTCGTTGTAGTTCCAGATGTTCAGGCTCATCACACGCATGGAGTTCTCCAGCACGAGAGTTCAAGGTGGACCGGCACCGGCGCTCCATCGCCAGCGGCCGGCGAGGCGGCGACAGGATACCATGACCGCAAACAGGGAGCAAGTACAGATCCGATGACACACGGCCGGAGGCTTTGCCCGGAGGGTAGGCCTATGCTATAATCGCGCCAGCATCGTATAGGAGTGCTGCGAATGGCGAAGCGCCGCCGCCGAAGCGCGGTGAGTCGATGGCAACAGTGGGTGTTCTGGGGGATCAGCCTTCTGGTGGTGCTGAGCATGATCCTGGCGTACGTGCTGACGGGTTCGCCACCTCCGCCGCCACCTACGCCGACCCCCACGCCCATTGTCCAGGCACCGTAATCGAAGAGGCTGGTCCGCCCCACGCGGCCGATCGCCGCGCGGGCTCACGCGGTGTACGAGATGATCTTTCGTCGCCTGTGCGATCTTCCACAGGCGACGAATTTTTGGGCTCGCCCTCCCGATAGAAACGCCCATGACACAAGACGAACGAATCGGCCTCCTCTGGGGCGCCCTCGCTGTGGTCTTCTTCTCCACAAGCCCCGTGCTCACCCGGTGGGCGGCCCCGCTCTCCCCCTACGAGATCACCGCGTGGCGCCTCGGCGTGGCCGCCTGCGCTGTGATCGGGCTGGCCCGCCTGAACCGGCAATCGCTGAGGCTGCCCAGGGAGGATTGGCGCCGATTCCTGGCGTTTGGCCTGGTGACCGCGCTCCATTTCCTGTTCTATATCGCCTCCCTGAGCTTCACCACCATCGCGCACTCGTTGGCCCTGGTCTACACGGCGCCCATCTTCGTCACCATCGCCTCGGCCTGGTTCCTGCGCGAGCCGATCCCACGGCGCAAGTGGGTGGGCGTCATCATCGTCGTGCTGGGGGTCGCCGTCCTGGTCGGGTTTGAGCCCCAGATGAGCCGCCGCATGTTTATCGG
Source organism: Chloroflexota bacterium (assembly GCA_013152435.1). Classification (NCBI taxonomy): domain Bacteria; kingdom Bacillati; phylum Chloroflexota; species Chloroflexota bacterium. The sequence continues at coordinate 9,212 of JAADGJ010000106.1, forward strand.
GGACCTGCTCGCGCTGGGCTCGGCCATCACGTTTGGGCTATACTCCGTGGCCGGACGCTCGCAACGCACCCAATACCCGCTGTTCACCTACGCGAGCGCGGTGTACGGGCTGGCCGCCTTCTGGATGCTGCCGGCCGCGGCGTTGACCTTCACGCCCTCCGGCTACGGGGGGCGCCAGATCATCTCCCTCATCGCGCTGGGGATCTTCCCGCTGGGCTTCGGCCACACCCTTTACAACGCCGCCCTACGACGCACCCATGCCACTTATGTAAATCTCATCGCCACCCAGGAGGTGACCGGCGGCATCCTTTTGGGCGTGCTGTTGCTGCGCGAGATCCCCAGCCTGAACGCCATCGTCGGCGCGATCGTGACGCTGATCGGCATCGCATTCGTCATCGTGTAAGCAGGAGGAGGGGAACATGACGGGATTCCAGCTCGCCTCCATCGCGGCGATCATCTTCTCGGGCCTGTGCCTGGTGATCGGCTTCGTATGGATCATGGCCGGCCGGGCGAAGTGGCAACGTGACGACCAGGCCGCCCCCACGCTGATGTCGGAGGAGATCGATGACGAGACCCTCATCGAACGCACAGCCTTCCGGGGCAAGGCCGTAGGCGCCTCCGGCGGCTACGAGATCAGCTTCGGGGAGATCCTCGAGATGCTGCGAGAGGGCCGATTCTACGAGGCAGCCCCGATCCTCCTCGCGTTCGTCGGCCTGTTCGGGATCCTCTGGTCCATCGGCCTGATCCTATTAGCCTTCCAGCAGACGATCATCGGTGCGATCATGCTGGCCATGGCCGCCTACACCACAGTGCAGACGACCCGATCGTTCCGTCGCTCCTCCCACGCACCAGGCGAGGGTCAAGACGCAGATGATGAATAACCTCTCCTCGTTACAACACATCCTGCCGATGACGGCGCAGGTGATCGACGGTCGGCTGTGGGTGGCGGGCTGTGATCTGACGGCGCTGGCCGACACGTATGGCACGCCGCTGTACGTCTACGATGCCGCCACGTTAGAGGCAGCGGTGGAAGCCTACGCGTCGGCCCTCCGTCGGCATTATCCGGGCCCCTGGGAGATCGCGTACGCGGCCAAGGCCTTCTGGTGCCTGGCGATGGCCCAATGGGCCTCGTCACGCGGCCTGGGGCTGGACGTGGTCTCGGGCGGGGAGCTGGCCATCGGTCTGCGGGCGGGCTTCCCGCCGGAGCGCATCCACTTCCACGGCAACTATAAGACGGACGCCGAGCTGGAGATAGCGCTGGACGCGAACGTCGGGCGCATCGTCCTGGATCACGAGGGGGAGATCGAGCGCCTGGAGCGGCTGGCCGCGGCGCGGGGGACCGTGGTGGAGGTCTGGCTGCGCGTCTCCCCGGGCATCGACGTTCACACCCACGATTACGTCGTCACCGGCCGCGCGGATACCAAGTTCGGGATCCCATTGATGGGTGGGATGGCGAGGGAGGCCGCCCGGCGCGTCCTGCGCTCGCCTCACCTGCGGCTGGTAGGGTTGCACACGCATTTGGGCTCCCAAATCCTCGATGCGACGCCCTTCGCCCGCGCCGTGCACACGCTCCTGGACCTCGCCGCCGACCTGGAGGACGAGGGGTTCACACTTCGGGAGTTGAGCCCCGGGGGTGGATGGGGCGTACCCTATCGGCCGGATGACCCGCCCACCTCCGTAGACGCCTACATCGCCGCCATCGGGGAGGCGGTGGTCACGGGATGCCGCGAGCGCGGATGGCCGCTTCCCCGGCTGGTGATCGAGCCCGGGCGCAGCCTGGTCGCCCGGGCCGGCATAGCGCTGTATCGGGTGGGCAGCGTGAAGCGCCAGCCGGGACGCACCTACGTGCTGGTGGACGGCGGGCTGGCGGACAACCCTCGCCCCGCGCTGTACGGAGCGGCTTACACGGCGCTGCTGGCGAATCGAATGGAGGAGAAGGCTACAGAAACGGTGGCGGTGGCCGGGCCATACTGCGAAAGCGGCGACATCCTGATCCGGGAGCTCAGGCTGCCTCCCGCCCGGACGGGAGACCTGCTGGCCGTCCCGGTGGCGGGGGCGTATCAGCTGAGCATGGCGTCCAATTACAACGCGGCGCGACGGCCGGCCGTCCTGTGGCTGGCCAACGGACGGGCTCACCTCATTCGGGAACGCGAATCATACGAGGATCTGATGCGACGGGATCGGCCGTTGCCGGCGGAGGGAAGCGGTTCATGGCGAGACAGGTGAACTGCCGCTACTATTACTACGACTACTTCCGGGGACAGGAGCGAGAGGAATGTCGGCTGATCACCCGGAATCCGCACTCCCGCCCGTGGCGCCGGAGCCTATGCGACACATGCCCGGTGCCGGGGATCCTCCGCGAGACGAACTGCCGCCACCTGGTGTTGGAGGCCACCGTCGTGCGCAAGTGGAAGCTATTCGATCGGGTCGAGGTCTTCGCCGTGTGCACAGGGGCGATGGAGGAACTGCGTGACCCCCGACACTGCCCATATTGCGCGGAGGAGGCCGACACCGGGTCCTCGTCGCCATCCGGCCAGGATTGACCCCTCTTGCGTCTCCCCAATCGGCTACAAACCGACTCCAAGCGCTCGATCGAACGATAACGGTCCTCTAATCCGACATGGGATCGGCAGGGACGTAGCGACACTGCATCCCATTGATATCAAGTTAAGCGATACGGAAGCGTGACTTCGCATCTCCGGGGTGGCTCGGAGGGGCTACCGCCTCTCCGAGGAAATCTATTTTCAGCCCCTCACCTGCCCCGTGGGGCCAGAGGCCATCGGCCAAAGCTCCAACCAGGCAGGGAAGAGGCGAGAGAAAGAGATTTTCTGCGGAGGGGCTTCCCCTCCGCACCTCTCCTTTCATTCGAGCCATCGGCTTTCATTATGCTCCCCCACACCCCAGAGGGGCATGGGCTCCTCCATCGCATCACATACCTATCATGGCCGATAGACACGTGTATCCGGCCGAAACGCGGCCCACGAGAACCAGAAGTGGTTGATGTTCACAACAGGAGTTAGCTGTTTCCCGGCCAGCTTGCCGCCAACGGCCCTGCCCAGCACATTCCACTCGCTGTTCGTCTGATCATCAATGACACGCTGACCGTCGTATCGGAACGTGAACACCTCGCCCTCCAGCTTCCGAGAGAACACATTTGCTGTGCCGACATCGCGCCCCTGCGCCACAGCGCCCACGTCCAGCGGCGATGCGATGCCCGGAGCCCAGAACACGACGATCGGGATGCCTCCCACCACATCGTTCACCACATGAACCCGCTGCAAGATGTCATAAGGGTACGCCACAGCCTCGCCGTTCAGATCCACGGTCACCACACGAGCCATGGCGGGCAAAACACCCGGCGTCTCGGGCCCGTCGTACAGGAACGGCGATTGATCCACATCATCGTAGCCGACATATGGATTGCGGCCGTAAGAACGCCGGTAACCGGTCTCGCGAGAGAGCACTTTGCCGTCGGGGTAGACGGTCTTGAAATCCGCCCAGGAGACGATCGCGGCGGGCAGAGGCATCAGACGACGCCCGGCGAAGTCGCCCGCTACGGCCTCGCCCGACGCCTGTTGCCACCAGGATTCCGTCTGTCGATCGTACATAATCAGATTGCTAAAGCGCAGCCGACCCGTGGTGCCGAAATCCAGAGCCCGTCCTCCAACCATTCGCTCAAAGGCGATGGCTGTATTGCACAACGGACAGAAGGTGACCACGACAGGGACGTTCCCCACTCGATCGTTGACGATCTCATGCCATATCAGGATCTGGATTGGATAGGCCCGCACATCGTCGCCCACCTGGAGCAGGATCACCGGCTCCCGGGGTTCGAGCCACGCATCGGCTTCCTCCACACCAACGAATCGAGGCTCGTCGATGGCCGGGATGCCGTCTTTGGGCGGCCCTCCGGACAGGATCTCCCGATATGAGACGGTATGTCTCGTGAAATCGGTGGTGAACTCTTCCTCGGCGCCGGCCGGAGGTGGCTCATCTGGGGACAAGAGCTCCTCCGCTCCAGGCGATGACTCCACCGGAGCAGGGGAGAAATCCGCCTCGTCAGAAGTCGAGGGGATCGCCAGCGAACTCCTCTCCGGGGCCGAATCTCCGGTGGGAAGCACCAGCGCGCAAGCCCCCACAATCAAAGCGAACAATACGATGCCCATCGATATGCTCAGTCGCATCAGTTTCCCTCCCACACGATCACGGCGGGAGATCCCGCCGCGCGTTCAGCCTCCACCCGGGAGATCCGTAAACACAACGCCTTGCGCTGCAATCCCAGCGCTCATGAGCATAGACGTGGCAAACCGGTGAACTCTTACTCACAGAACAGGGAATGAGAGAGGTGAGGGCACACGATTATGAGGGGAGCATACTCACAAGAGGAAAACAACCAGGAGAAGCCTCCGCCCATCTCGCTCAGAGCATGTCTGAAAATTTACCGGCAAGATGTCTGAGGGTCTCCCTCAACCCCGGCTCCACAGGGGGAGGTGTGGAGGGAACCTCCCCTCCACGGAAATCCCACTTTTCCGGCCTGTACCTGCCTTTCTCGGCCCTTCCCGAAGGATCCAGGCCGAGGCCAGGCAGGTCGAAGGCAAAAGAAGGGCTTTTTCCGGAGGGCTCCCCACAGCAGAAGCAACGGCATTTTTCAGGCACACTCTCAGGCAACGGCTTTCAGGGCAAGAAGAAGCGCCTCGAATTCCTCTCGGCAATCGTGGCAGCGATTCAGATGATCCTGGACTAAAGGCATCGCCTCGGCCGCGTCCTTGCCGGCCAGGGTCAACTCCACGAATCGATCCAACTGCTCGAAACACTCGTCGCAACCGATCTCATCCGGGCGCGTGGACAGGATCCCCCGGACCATCTGCCCGAGGGTCTCGGGATCGATCGGCATCCCGCCCGCGGGATCCTCCCGGCGGAAAACCTTGCGCAGCCACCGTCGAATCATCTTCCTCCCCCATCGATTCAGATGCCGCGAAGCGTCCTGCTCTTACCCCTCCGGCGGGCCAAACGCCGTCAGCAACTCCTCCGGCGACATCCCCTCGGCGATCATGCGGCGCTTCAGCCGCTGCCGGGCGTCATGCAGAAGCTTGTACAGGGCGTTGCGGTTGGTGCCCATCCGCCGCGCCACCTCCTCCAGCGGCATCCCGTGAATCCGCACGGCGACCAGGGCCAGCCGCTGCCGCTCGGTCAGCTCCTCCCGGATCATGCGGCCGAGCATCTCCAGCAACGAATTCTGCACCGCCCGCTGCTCCGGCCCCACGGCCGGGTCGGTCAACAGGCGCGGGACGAATCCGGCGCCGGCGGCCTTCTCCACCATCGCGTCCAGAGAGCGATCCCGCCATCGGCGGCGCCGCAGCTCCGTGAAACTCACTCGCACGGCGATCTTCTGCGCCCAGGTGGTGAAACGGCTCTCCCCCCGGAAGGAACCCAGACCGCTCAGGACCTTGAGGAGGGCCTCCTGCACAAAGTCCTCCAGGTCGGCCTCGCGCACGCCGTGGTCGGCCAGCGCGTATCCCAGCCCGCGCAGAAGGATGGCCCGCAAATCCGCCAGGGCCTCGTCACGCTGAGGCCCGCGCAGGGCGGCCAGCCACTCCTCGTTGGTGCGTTCGGCCATGAGGTCCCCTCCCCAGATGAGGGGCATTATAGCATGGCCGCGCTCGCGTGGGCAATCGATGATGAAATGAGGCAGGAGCGCCCACGCTGCCAACAGGCCGGGCATGAGAGCCCGGTCTGCTGACATCCCACAAGCACCAAGGGAGGGCAGATTTCCATATCTGCCCTCTACCATTGAAAGCAGCGGCAGCACCCACGCTGCCACCCGGCCAGCAGAGGCGGCTATGGAAAGCCGCCCTACTGCTATGATGTCGATCGCTCGGAACTCGTCAACACCAAGGGAGGGCAGATTTCCATATCTGCCCTCTACCTTTGAAAGCAGCGGCAGCTCCCACGCTGCCACCCGGCCGGACGTGGAGGCCCGGCCTGTTGGCATCCCACAAGCACCAGGTGAGGGCAGATTTCCCTATCTGCCCTCACCCCCGGAAATCGTCAGGCTGCTATGATATCGATCGCTCGGAACTCGTCAGTCCGGCTCGTGGCCCAGGTGGATGACCAGTCACCCGGCCGGGCATAGGAGCACCAGGGGAGGGCAGATTTCCATATCTGCCCTCTACCCTTGAAAGCAGCGGCAGCTCCCACGCTGCCACCCGGCCGGGCATGAGAGCCCGGTCTGCTGACATCCTACAAGCGCCAGGGGAGGGCAGATTCCCATATCTGCCCTCCCCCTTGAAAGCAGTGGCAGCTCCCACGCTGCCACCCGGCCGGGCATGAGAGCCCGGTCTGTACAAGCACCAAGGGAGGGCAGTATGGCAGAGGCGGCTATGGAAAGCCGCCCTACTGCTATGATATCGATCGCTCGGAACTCGTCAGTCCGGCTCGTGGCCCGGGTGGATGATCAGCCGATCCAGATCGCGCACGGTGACGAAGGGCACGTACCCCTTGGCCCTCGATCTGGCGTAGGCGTCGTCCACGTGCACCGGCGTGGTGGCGTAGTCGATGGTCAGCACGAGCTTGCCGGCGCGCTTGAACACATCCAGATACCGCTCCAACTCCGCGGTCACCTCCGGCGGCGTGGGCCGGTCGTCCCCCTCGTAGCCGTAATAGATGTCCTCCTGGCCGATGCCGTCCACGCTGTCCAGGTATCCCGGCACCCGCGTCGCCAGTTCGGGCGCGTTCTGCACGAAGATGTAGAAATCGGGATCGCGCCGGCGGGCATGAGCGGCGATGGCGGCTACGAAGTCGACCATCTCCCGGGCGGCCGACGTGCGACCCCGATCGGCGTAATACTCGTACGCGTCGATGAGGTCCAGGTACGCGCCATCGAATCCAGCATCGAGCAACCGATCCGTATATTGAAAGATGATCGCCTGCCAGGCCGGGTCCCAGTAATGCACCTTGTAGTTGCCCGGCCAGTCGGGATTCTCCCCATCCAGCCACGGCGGGTTGCCCGGGCGCCAGTCGTCCTGCCAGTAGAAGCGGTAATCCTCCGCCTCGCCGATGCTCATGTAGGCCAGCACGATCTTCTCGCCGCCGGAGCTGTGCTTCAGCACCTCAATCTGCGCGGCCGTGAACTCGCCCGCCTCCGTCCCATCCGCGGAGTAGTCCATGATGACCAGATCATAGGCCGTCGCACCGATGGCGGCCAGGTCCAGGTTCTGGAGCTGATACAGGAAATCGTTCACCAAGGAAAGGGCGGACGACGCGGAGCCCCCGGGGCCGCGCAGGATCACCGGCAGGAAGGCCCGGATCTCGGGCGGCCGATACTCATACGGGCCGATATCCGGCGCGCTCCCCACCGGCCGCGGGCGGCCGTCCAGGTCCCTGGGCGGCGCCCAGGCCGCGATCCCCGCGTCCACCGCGGGGCTGTCGGCCGTCAGATGGAAGTCCTTGCCGGCCGCGTTCACGAACAGCGGATCCGCGTAGGCGCTGTGCTCTCCCTGGCCGGATCGGGCGAACCAGGTGCCGTCGTTGATCTGGGCGCCGCTGAAGCAGGTGCCCGCGCCCAGGAAGTCGGCGCAGATGACGTCAGACTCCCGATAGGGGTTGTAGTAAAGGTTGTGGTCGGCCTGGAGCCGGACGCCGGACGAGAAGAAGACCGTCGTCCCGCCCATGACCGGGTTGTCGTTATAGAAGATGGTGTTGTACAGGCGGACGGGGGTCTCCGCGGCGTAGTCGTCCTCGCCGAACACGGCCAGGTAGCCGTACGTCCGCCGGTTGGCGATCAGGCTGTTGGTGATCGTGTAGCTGCCGCCGCCGGAGAGCACCAGATTGGTCAGGCCGGCGTCCACGGCCAGCCCGTTGATCAGGCTGCTGCGCTCGCCCCATAGCTTGATGTTGTTGCGAGCGTTGTTCCGGGCGATCACCCGGCGCAGGGTGGTGCCGGTGGACTTGAAGTCGAAGCCGTCGCCCGCGTTGCCCGACGCCTCGCAGTCCTCCACCAGGATGTCGTCGCCGCGCTCGATGGCGATGCCGTCCGCGGCGGTGTCCCCGCCCCCCGAGCCGTTGTTCATGGCGCGCACGCGGCGCAGGACCCAGTGCCTGCACGGCCCGATCCCGCAATCCATGCCCACCAACGTGTTATCGTGGATGTAGACGTCCTCCACGGTAATGTAGTCGCTGTCCTGGTAGAACTGGATCGCGCCGGAGCCGCAATCGTAGAACTCGGCGTTCCGCACCGTGATGTGGTCGCTATCCCGCCAGGAGGTGATGCAACTGCCGTCCCCGCCCTCGTCGTGCCAGTGGCGCATGTTCAGCCCGACGATGGTGATGTGGGACACGCCGTCGCCCAGGTCGAACGCATATTTCCAATCAATGCCCTGGCCGTCTAGCCAGACCGTCTCGCCCGGGTAGGCCGCGTAGGTGATGGGCCGGCCCGGCTCGCCGGAGCGGGTCAGCCGGACGTGTTGATGGTAGACGCCGCCGCGCACGTAGACGGTATCGCCGGGCTGGAGCACGTCGGCGGCGTGTTGCAGCGTGGCCCAGGGCCGGGTCAGCGTACCGGGGTTCGCGTCATCGCCGTCGAGGGCGACGTAGTAGGTGGACCCGAGGAGGCCGGCCGAGCGCGCGGCGACGACGGGGGACGAGCCGCTCACCGGCGGCGCCGGCATGCAGGCATCCCACAGGAGGATCAGCGCCAGCAGGAGCGGAACGAGCCTGCCGGGCATTGGCCCAATCATCACTCCTCCTTTAAAGCGCCGTCTGCAACTGCTCGTCGAAGGTGACGAGAGGGATCCCCAGGGAGCGCGCCAGGTAGAGATAGGCGGCGTCGTATGTGGTCAGGCCCGTCTGCAGGGAAAGAAGCAAAACGGCCTCGTGATCCACCTCCACCCGATGAAGATCGAGTTGGAGTCCAAGGCTCACGGCCTTAAGAAGCTCTTCCTTTTGCTCGGGATACTTCAGTATCTTCTTACGGGCGATGCGGATCAGCTCGTAGTCGAGGAGTGAGGGGGCGTAGAGATCGGATCCCTGGAGGAGGGAGAGAGCTTCCTCGGCTCTCGGTTCTCCGAAGAGCAGGGCTCCCAGGACGGAGGCATCCACGACCTTAGCGGGCATCCCGGTCCTCCCGGATCATCCGGGCCGCCTCCGACTCGGTCTGAAGCCCCAGTTCCCTGACGCGTCGATAAGCCTCCTCCAGGGTGAGCCGCCTCCTCCAGGATGGTCAGCAACTCCCCTTGCAGTGAACGATGATGACGCCTGGCCCGCTCCCGCAATCGCTCGACCAACTCCTCAGGCACGTTCTTGATGGACAGGTTGATAGCCATCGTCACCCCCGAGTGGTTCCATTTCAGATGCATTATAGATCCTGCCAGGGAGTCGGTCAAGCCACTGTCTTCAGCGGTGATGACTCGCATCTCACCGCGGAGTCGCAGAGGGCACTGAGGAGGGAAGATAAAGAGAGCCGCTCATAAGAATAGGCAACACCCGCTTCCTAAAAAGCGTGTTTTGTAGGGGCGACGCATGCGTCGCCCCTACCGTGAGGAAATCGCCTGTGTTACCGAGGCGTGGCCGGATCGGCCGGGTGGGATTACGAGGAGGCCTGCCGATCGCGCAGCCGCTGCCATACCAGGCCGCGGCCGGGCGCCAACAGGAACGCCAGCAGGAACAGCGCCGTGCAGGTGAGCACGATGGCCGATCCCGACGCGATGTTCATGTAGTACGACAGGTACAGGCCGACGACGCCCGAGCCCGCCCCGATGAGCGCGCCCAGCACCATCATGACGGGCAACCTTCGGGTGAGCATATAGGCCGTGGCCGCCGGCGTCACCAGCATGGCCACCATCAGGGCGATGCCAACCGTCTGCAACGAGACGACGATGGTGATCGCGATCATGACCAGCAACAGATGGCGGAGGAAGGTGTCCGGCAGCCGCAATGTCTCCGCCAGGATCGGGTCGAAGGAGATCACCAGGAACTCCTTGTAGAAGGCCAGTACCAGGAGCAGGACGAGCCCACCGAAGATCGCCGTCAGATACAGGTCCGCGTCGGTCACGCCCAACACGTTCCCGAAGAGGAAGTGGGTCAAATCCACCGTGTAACTGCGCACGGACGAGATCAATGCGATCCCCAAGGCGAACATGCCGGCGAACAGGATGCCGATGGCCGTGTCCTCCTTGATCTGCCCCCCGCGGGTGATGGCGCCGATCCCCAACGCGGTCCCCACGCCGGCCACCAGGCCGCCCCAGAACAGCGGCCCCTGCGCGCCGCCCCCCAGCAGGTAGGCGATCGCGACCCCCGGCAGGATGGCGTGGGCCAGCGCGTCCCCCAGGAAGGCCATCCCGCGCAGCACAACGTAGGTGCCGACCACCGCACACACGGTGCCCACCAGGATGGCGGCCGCGAGGCCCCGGATCATAAAGGTGTAGCGCAACGGCTCGATCAACCACTCAAACATGATCCGCCCCCGGGCTACAGCAGGTATCGGGCACGACCATCGTGCCCTGCTCGGTGTTCAGCGTCGTGAGCCGACCGCCATATGCCGCCGCGAGGTGGGTGAGATCCAACACCTCTTCGGCGCGCCCGATGGCGATCAGCCGCCGGTTCAGCAGCAGGATGCGATCGAACCGATCGGCCGCCTGGCTGAGATCGTGAGTGGAGATCAGGACCGTGACCTCCCGCTCCCGCAACTGGTCGAGGACGTGCAGGAGGGCCTCCTGCGAGGGCATGTCCAACCCGGTGAACGGCTCGTCCATCAGCAGGATCTCCGCCTCCTGGGCCAGCGCCCGGGCAATGAAGATCCGCTGCTGCTGCCCGCCGGAGAGCTCGCCGATCTGGCGATCAGCCATCTCCTCCATGCCCACCAGCCGCAGGCTCTCATGGACGATCTCCCAATCCCTGCGACGCGGCCATCGCAGCAGCCCCAACCGGCTCACCCGCCCCATCATCACCACATCGGCCACAGTGACGGGGAAGGACCAGTCCACCTGGTTCCGCTGCGGCACATAGGCGATGCAGATGTGGCCGCCCGGCTCGTGGCCGTAGATATCCACCCGGCCGGACGTGGGGTGCAGGATGCCAGCGATCACCTTGAGAAGCGTGCTCTTCCCCGCGCCGTTGGGCCCCACGACCGCCACCCGCTCGCCCCGCTGCAGGGTGAAGCTGATGTCCTCCAGGACGGGCGATCCACCGTTGTAGCGCACGGTGACGTTCGTCAGCCGAATGACCGGCTCGGCCTCCCGATGCGGAACCGGTCGCTGGAAAAGCTGCGTGATCCCCACGCCAGAACCCTTCCCTCTCCCTCGTCTGCTCATGAACGGGTCAACCCCTTCACAATGGTCTCCACATTCGTACGCATCATGCCGATGTAGTCCTCCGCGCCGCTCCCCGGCTCCCCCAACGACCCAATGTAAAGCGACAGCACGCGAACGCCCGCCTCCTTCGCCAGCACCTGGGTCATGCGAGGGTTCGTCGTCCGCCCGACGAAGACGGCCGGCACCCCCGCCTCGCGCACCTGAGCCGTCAGCCTGGCCAGGTCAGAGGCGGAGGGCTCGGCGACGGTGCTGAAGCCGGGGATCACCGCGCCGATGACCTGGAATCCGTAGCGGGCGGCGAAGTAGCCGAACGCCAGGTGATCGGTGACCAGCTTACGCCGCTCCGGCGGGATGCGCTCCACCTGCTCACGGATGTACGCGTCCAGCTCTCGCAACTGCTGACGATACGCCTCCGCCCGCGTCGCGTAGTCGGACGCGTGGGCCGGATCCAGGGCGGACAGCGTGCCCTCGATGTTGTCCACCCACACGAGGACGTTGTTGGGATCGAACCAGGTATGGGGGTCCGGCCGACCCGACTCCCCGTGCTCCGAGGAGTTCATCGTCAGCGTCTGCACGCCCGCGGATACCGGCACCACCGGCTGGCCGCGATCGGCGGCCGCCCGGATGGTCCGCTCCAGCCCCTCCTCGAGCCCCAGGCCGTTGATGAAGATCACATGCGCCTCCGAGATGGCGGCGATGTCCCTGGCCGTCGGCTCGTAGCTATGGGGATCCTGTCCCGGCCCCATGAGCACCGTCAGATCGATGAGGTCGCCCCCCACATGCGCCACCACATCGCCGACGATGCTCGTGCTGGCCACCACGTGCAGCCTCTCCCCATCCTCCAGCGCCACCGGCGTCAGCGTCGGCAGAGCCTCCTGGCCGCCCTCCTCGGCTTCTCCCGCCGCCTCCGTCGGCGCAGGTCCCGCCTTCTCCCCGGAGGCGCACCCCGCCACCCACACCATGCCGATTAATAAAATGAGCAACAGAGCCCGATACACGGACCGCGATCCCATGATGTTCAACTCTCCCGGATATTCTGGCACTCATGACACAGCCCGAAGAACTCCACCAGGTGCCCCGTGATCCGGAACCCGGAGGAGGCGGCCACCTCCTCCGCGAGCTCGACCAGCGGGCACTCGGGCAGCTCGACCATGGAGCCACAGTGTGTGCAGATCACGTGGTGATGATGCCCTCCCCGCACGACCATGTACCGTTGCTCCCCCTTGCCCAACGGGAGGGGACGCAACAACCCCAGCAGGACCATCTGATGGATGGTGCGAAAGGTCGTCGCCCGCCCCAACGGCCGGTACAAGGAACGGGCCCTCTCCCATATCTCCTGGGTGCTCAGATGCCCGGGATACTCGCTCAGCACCTGCACGATGGCGAGACGGGGACGGGTGAGCTTCAACCCGTGTTTCGCCAGTTGCTTCGCCAGCGGCAGATCAGCCGCACTTCGATGATCCCACATCGCCCCATCCGTAAATGATACTCAATCTCAGTACATCGAGTATAACACAGGGGCAGGGAAGGCACAAATACGCTGGCGACGTCGGGCCCTTCGTGGCAGTGGGTCGATGCTGCGCCTATGTCGGCATCGCCCCATCCCCGCCGGGGCCCAGAACGGTTACGGCGTCCCCCCTTCTTTGACACCTTCTCCGTTTTGTAATAGAATGCACGAAATTTCGAGGGAATAGGGAAAGGGATCGAGGTGCCAGCCGTCTCTCTTTCGGCGCGGCCGGCGCTATCACTATGGGAGGGAACATGCTCGTCGATTACGTGCCGATCCTGATTTTGCTCTTCCTCTCCACGGCGTTGGCCGTGATCGCTTTGCTTTTTCCCACCCTGTTAGGACCTAAGCGTCCAACCCCCACCAAACTGGAGCCATACGAGTCGGGCTTGCGGCCCTTCTCTCTTCCCCGTCGCCGCTTCCCCGTGCACTACTACATGGTGGCCATCCTCTTCGTGCTGTTCGATATCGAGGTGCTCTTCCTGTATCCGTGGGCCGTCCTCCTGCGTCGCCTGCGCTGGTTCGGCATCATCGAGATGGCCGTCTTCCTGGGGATCCTGCTGGTAGGTTACATCTACGCGTGGCGAAAAGGGGGATTGGATTGGCTGTAACGCCCACCAGCGCCTGCCGGGCGTTTTCCACCGGCAGTTGGATCTGACCTCACCGCCTCGATCCATATCGCTCAGAGCGAAACAACCGATTGCATATCCTACCCGATCAGGGTTGACGACGCCGACGGGACGAAAGTTTTGTCAGAGGAGCTCAACCGAAGCCGGAGATGAAAGCGAGGCGGAAGCCACAGGCATCCGCCCATGAGGAGCGAGCGATGGAGCATGACTTTTCCCTGGCCGCAGGGCAAGAGGGCATGAACTCGCAGGGATATGTGCTGACCACTCTGGAACAGATGATCAATTGGAGTCGGCGCTACTCGGTCTGGCCGCTGCTGTTCGGCCTGGCCTGCTGCGCCATCGAGATGATCACCTCCGGCACCAGCCGCCACGACATCTCCCGCTTCGGCTCGGAGGTCTTCCGGGCCTCCCCACGACAGGCGGACCTGATGATCGTGGCCGGGCGGGTGTCCAACAAGATGGCCCCCGTCATCAAGCGCCTGTACGACCAGATGCTGGAGCCCAAGTGGGTCATCGCCATGGGCATCTGCGCCTCCGCCGGAGGGCCCTTCAACAACTACGCCATCATCCAGGGGGTGGACAAGATCATCCCGGTGGATGTGTATATCCCCGGCTGCCCTCCCAGGCCGGAGGCCCTCTTCTACGGCCTGGAGAAGCTGCAAGCCAAGATCTCTCGTGAGCGGGCGGCCATGCGCGGGGACCTCCCCTGGCTACGCAAGCAGGCCGCCATGCCGGAGGAGGGGTAAACCGTGGCTTATAGGGCCATGAGCGAGACGGTCATGTCAGTCCCCTATAGCCCCGACGTGGAAGGGGAACGCCGGGTGGTCAACGAGCTCCAGAGGCGCTTCCCGGACGCCGTCCTGGCGACCGAGGAGTGCTGCGGCGACCAGATCGTGACCATCCAGCCCGACCACCTGCTGGAGATCGCTCGCTTCCTGCGGGACGATCCGGAGATGCGCTTCGATCACTGCGTGGACGTCACCTCCTACGACCGGCTGGGCCTGGGCGAGGAGCCCCGCTTCGTAGCCGTCTACCAGCTTCACTCCATTCCCTTCAACCGCCGCCTGCGGCTGTTGGTCCCCCTATCCGGCCGGGACAAGCCCACCGTCCCCTCGGTCGTGGATATCTGGCCGACGGCTAACTGGCTGGAGCGAGAGGTCTACGACTTGATGGGGATCCGTTTCCAGGGGCATCCGGACCTGCGCCGCATCCTGATGCCCAACGATTGGGAGGGACACCCCCTGCGCAAGGACTACCCGCGCGGGGGCGAGCCGATCCCCTTCACGGTAAACTGGTCCGACCCGGAGTTCGAGAGCCTGGGCCGCCAGATCCTTCGGCCGGAGATCCCGCCGCAGGAGATCCCCCCGGGCATGAACCCGGAGCAGCACCTGATCATCAACATGGGGCCACAGCACCCCTCCACCCACGGCGTGCTGCGGCTGATCGTGGAGCTGGAAGGGGAACGGGTCGTCCGGGTGACGCCGGACGTGGGCTACCTGCACTCCGGCTTTGAGAAGCAGGGGGAGAGCGTTCGCTACAAGGATTTCGTCTACTACACCGACCGCCTGGATTACACGGCGGCCATGAACAACAACCTGGGCTACGTCCTGGCCGTCGAGAAGCTGCTGGGGATCGAGGTGCCGCCGCGGGCGCAGGTCATCCGCGTTATCGTGGCCGAACTACAGCGCATCGCCGCCCACCTGGTCTGGCTGGGCACCCACGCCATGGACATCTCGGGCACCATCCACGCGCTGCTGATGTACGTCTTCCGGGAGCGGGAGATGATCCTGGACATGTTCGAGATGATCTGCGGCGCCCGGCTGACCACCTCCTACATCCGCATCGGCGGCGTATGGCGCGATCTACCGCCCGCCTTCGAGTCCCGGGCGCGGGACTTCCTGGCGCTGATGCCCGCCCGCCTGGACGAGTACGAACGCATGCTGACGGACAACCCCGTCTGGCGCAAGCGCACCCAGGGGATCGGCAAGCTGACGGCGAAGCAGGCCATCGCCCTGGGCGTCACCGGCCCCCTGCTGCGAGCGGCCGGCGTCCCCTATGACCTGCGCAAGGTGCGCCCCTACTCGGGGTATGAGAACTACGATTTCGAGATCCCGACGTCAACCGACGGGGACGCGTACGCACGCTACCTGGTGCGCGTGAACGAGATGCGCCAGAGCCTGCGTATCATCGAGCAGGCTTTGGACAACCTCCCCGACGGGCCGTACAAGACGAGGAACCACAAGGTGGCGTTGCCCCCACGGGAGGAGCTGGACACCAGCATGGAGGCTCTGATCCACCACTTCAAACTGGTCACCGAGGGGCTCAAGCCGCCGCCCGGACAGGTTTACATGAGCACGGAGAATCCCAAGGGAGAGTTCGGGATCTTCATCGTCAGCGATGGCAGCGCGCATCCATATCGGCTGCGGGTGCGCGGCCCCTCCTTCGTCAACCTCCAGGCGCTGGACCCCATGTCCCGCGGCCATCTGGTGGCGGATCTGGTGACCAACATCGGCTCCGTGGACATCGTGCTGGGCGAGGTGGATCGGTAAAGCGCGAGACCAGGGGGACAGGAGCGCGGCGTAACACGTAAGGCGCGGGGGAACCATATGCTTTCGGACGCAACCAAGCAAGAGATCCAAACCCTGATGCGAAGATACCCTCATCCCCGCTCGGCGTTGGGCCCGGCCCTCCACGTGGTGCAACGAGAGCTCGGCTGGGTGCCGCCGGAGGTGGAGGAGGAGGTGGCCGAGCTGTTCGGCCTGGACCCCGCGGAGGTACACGCCTTCGTCGGATTCTACAACATGTACTACAAAGCGCCCAAGGGGCTCTACCACCTGGAGATATGCACCAACGTCTCCTGCAAACTCCGCGGGGCGGACGAATGCGCTCGTCACTTAATGGAGAGGCTGGGGTTGAAGGGATGGGGAGAAACCACCGAGGACGGCCTCTTCACATTGGATCACGCCGAATGCCTCGGATCGTGCGGGACCGCCCCGGTGATGAGCGTGCGCAAGCGGGGCCAGGAGCTCCCCCGCTACTACGAGGCGCTGACCCCGGAGCGGATCGACGAGATCCTGGCCGAGCTGCGAGCTAACGCCGAACAGCCCCTGCCCGTGGAGCCGGAGCCGATGGGGCCGGCCCACTTCGGGGGCATGGAGCCCAAGGTCCTGCTGGCGCGGGTGACGAAGCCGGACTCCCATCGCCTGGCGACCTACGTGGAGGACGGGGGATACCAGGCGCTGCGGAAAGCCCTCTCGGAGATGACGCCCGAGCAGGTGGTCGAGACCGTGAAGCTCTCCGGGCTGCGGGGGCGCGGCGGCGCCGGCTTCCCGGCGGGCGTGAAGTGGTCCTTCATCCCCCAGGGCGTCTTCCCACGCTACCTGGTGTGCAACGCCGACGAGAGCGAGCCGGGCACCTTCAAGGACCGCATCCTGATGGAATACGACCCCCACCAGGTGCTGGAGGGGATCATCATCGCCGCATACGCCATCCAGGCGGAGAAGGCGTTCATCTACATCCGGGGGGAGTACGGGTTCCCATACGCCCGGCTGCAGCAGGCGATCCAGGAGGCCTACGAGAACAACTACCTGGGGCGGAACATCCTCGGGAGCAACTACAGCCTGGATGTGATCGTCCATCGCGGCGCCGGCGCGTACATTTGCGGCGAGGAGACGGCGCTGCTCTCCTCGCTGGAGGGACAGCGCGGGCACCCGAGGCTGAAGCCCCCCTTCCCCGCGTCGGAGGGGCTCTACCGCAAGCCGACCATTGTGAACAACGTGGAGACCCTGGCCAACGTGCCACACATCGTGAAGCACGGGGTGGAATGGTATCGCTCCTTCGGGACGGAGAGGAGCCCAGGCTTCCGCCTCTTCGCCCTCAGCGGCGAGGTGCGAAAGCCCGGCGTCTACGAGCTGCCCCACGGCATCACGCTGCGGGAGCTGATCTACGAGCACGCGGGGGGGACGCTGGATGATCGGCCGGTGAAGGCCATCGTCCCTGGCGGCCTCTCCATGCCCATACTGACCGCAGAGCATCTGGACACCCCCCTGGACTTCGAGTCCGTGCAGGAGGTCGGATCGCTCCTGGGCTCGGCCGGCATCATCGTCATGTGCGAAGGCACCTCGCTGATCGAGGTCATGGAGCGTACCATCGCCTTCTACCGCGAGGAGTCGTGCGGGAAATGCGCCCCCTGCCGTGAGGGGACGGGATGGCTGGAGAAGATCCTCCAGCGTATCCGCTCCGGGGAGGGGCGCAAAGAGGACCTGGACGAGATCCTTCGCCTGGCGAAGTTCATCGAACAGCAGACCTTCTGTCCCTTCGGCCCCGCAGCGGTCTGGGGGATCACCAGCGCCATCAAGCGATTCCGGGCGGAGCTGGAAGCGTATATTGAAGAGACGAACCCTACCGGCGAAGTCCCTCCATTGCCCGTGCGACCGGTCTATCGGCCGGATGTGGGGATGCCGGCGCACGAACGCGACTGAGCTGGGCTGGCAGAGGATGCGTGCATGACCGAATATGTCACCATCACGATAGACGGCAAAGAGATCAAGGCCCCCAAGGGGATCCCCTTGACGCGTGCGGCCAAAGCGGCCGGCATCGACATCCCGACCTTCTGCGCCCATCCAAAGCTGGAGCCCATCGGTGCCTGCCGCATGTGCCTGGTCGAGATCGAGACGCCGCGCGGGCTCCGGCTGACGACGGCGTGCACGACGCCCGTCACGGAGGGCCTGACGGTCCATTACGACAGCCCTCGCGCCCGAGAGGCCCGAGAGGCCACGCTGGAGTTCATCCTCGCCAACCACCCCCTGGATTGCCCCATCTGCGACAAGGGCGGCGAGTGCATCCTCCAGGACCAGGCGATGGAGCACGGGCCGGGAGAGAGCCACTTCATCGAGGAGAAGGTACACAAAGACAAACACCGCCTCATCTCCGACCTGATCCTGCTGGACCAGGAGCGCTGCGTCGTCTGCTGGCGTTGCATCCGCTACCTGGAGGAGTGGGAGGACAAGCCGCAACTGGGGCTCTACCATCGGGGCGGGGAGACCGTGATCGACATCCACCCGGATCACCCGGTGACCGCCAAGACCAGCGGCAACATCATCGACATCTGCCCCGTGGGGGCGCTGACCAGCCGGATCTCCCGCTTCCAGTACCGGCCCTGGCGCCTGACCCGGGTGCCCAGCGTATGCATCCACTGCTCGCAGGGGTGCAATCTGCGCATCGATGTGCGCACCAACCAGGTACGGCGCATCGTCAGCCGGGAGAACGCGGCCGTCAACGATCAATGGATCTGCGACAAGGGGCGGTTCGCCCAGGGATTCTTCCACCATTCCGAGCGGCTCAGCCAGCCGCTCATCCGGGAGGGCGGAGAACTGCGTCCGGCCACATGGGACGAGGCGCTGCAGCGGGTCGTGGATGAGCTGTCCCGCAGGGCCCGGGAGCAACCGGAGGCGGTGGGCGCCATCGGATCGCCCAAGGCGAGCAATGAGGCCAACTACCTGCTGCAGAAGTTCTTCCGCCTGATGGTGGACACCAACAACATCGACCATCGGGGCGGCGGGGACGTCCTGGCCGATCCCCGAGGGCTGTCCTCCATCGAGGAAATCCACCGGGCGGACCTGTTCGTCCTGGTGGGCGTACATCTGGCAGAGGAGCCGCCCGTCCTGGCCATGTTCTTCAAGCGGGCCGTCAAGCGGAACGGCGCCAGGGTGATCGTCATCCACCCGCGCCGGACCGAGGACGCGGCCTACGGATTGC
This sequence comes from Chloroflexota bacterium, assembly GCA_013152435.1. Classification (NCBI taxonomy): domain Bacteria; kingdom Bacillati; phylum Chloroflexota; species Chloroflexota bacterium. Next base: position 28,411 of record JAADGJ010000106.1, read on the forward strand.
ACCTGCCCGCGCTGCCGGGCACGGAGGCGGTGGTCCTGAACGGCCTGATGGCCCTTCTGATCCAGCACGAGCGCTTCGAGCGGCTGGTGCGGCGCATAGCGGGCGGGCGAGAGCTCCTGGCGGAGCTGGAGGCGTTCCCGCCCCAGGTCGTCGCGGGCCTGAGCGAGGTGGACGCGAGCGCGCTGCAACAGGCGGCCGCGCTCCTACAGGAAAGCGAGCGTCCGCTGGTCCTATACGGCCCCGACGTGGTGCGCGGCCGGGAGGCCCAGGCCAGCGCGGCCGCGCTGGCCAATCTGGAGCTCCTGCTCGGGCGCGATCGTGTGGCCTACATGGGCCCCGACGCCAACAGCCAGGGCGCCCGAGACATGGGCGTGTTGCCCGCCTATCTGCCCGGCCATATGCCCGTCACCGACGCCGGGGCACGAGAGCGGCTCCGCCGCCTGTGGGGTAGCGAGGTGCCGGAGGAGCCGGGCCTGACCTATACGCAGATGCTGACGGCGGCCGCGAACGGCGACCTGAAGGCGCTGTACGTCATGGGCGCCGACCCCGCGTCGGAGGGGGCCTGGGCAGCCGCCGCGCTGGAGAACCTGGACTTCCTGGTCGTCCAGGACGCGTTCCTGACCGAGACGGCGAAGCGGGCCGATGTGGTGCTGCCCGCGACGACGTACGCGGAGACGAACGGCACCTACACCAATCTGGAGCGCCGGGTGCAGCGGGCGCCTCAGGCCTTTCGCCCCTGGCAGCAGGCGCGGCCGGATTGGGAGATTCTCACCGAGCTGGCCCGCCGCTGGCCTATCCGAACGGCCGGGGAGACGCGCCGACGCAAGCGCAAGAAGGCAAAGCGCTCCCCGCAGGAGCGATGGAGCTACGCCTCTATCCAGGAGGTGCTGCGCGAGATCACGCGAGCGGTGCCCCAATACGCCGGGCTGGAGTGGGAGGCCCTGGGCGAGCAGGGGCAGCAGTGGCCGCTGGACGACCTCGGCAGGCCCCGGAGATTCCAGGAGGTGGCCCCACCGCACGCACTCACGGATCCGGAACGCCCATTCCGGCTGCTGGTCGATCGGCTCCTGTACGACCACGGGACGCTGATCCGCACGACGCCACAACTCGGCAGCCTGCTGGCGGAGCCGGCGGCGCGCCTGAACCCCGAGGATATGAAGCGTCTGGGGATTCAGGACGGGGATCCGGTGCGGGTGTCCTCGCCGCACGGGGCTGCCCGCCCGGCCGGATCGCACGGTGCGCCCGGGCGTGGTGGCCCTGGCGTACAGCCTGCCCGGGGCGCCGGCGGAGACGCTGATGGGGACCACCGGGCCGGGGATACTCGTCGACGTCCAGAAGAGGGGATAAGGATCTGGTATGTCTACGAGAGAACAGATCATTGAACTGCTCCGTGAGCATTACCCTTTCCTTGCCGCTGAATATGGCGTCAAGAGGGTGGGGATTTTTGGTTCCTACGCCAAAGGCCAACCCGATGAGACCAGCGACGTGGACATCATTGTGGAGTTTGAGCATCCCATTGGGTTCAGGTTCATCGAGCTTGTAGAGTACCTGGAACGCTTGCTGGGCAGAAGGGTAGATGTATTAACTCCCGATGGCCTTCGAACAATCCGGATATCCCGCGTTGCCCAGGACATTGCGGAGAGCATCATATATGTCTGAGCGGGCAGATAGGGACTTTCTAAGCGACATTCAAGAAGCTATTCGCCGCATAGGGGAATACATCACAGGGATGACATATCAAACCTTCTCGGAGGACACAAAGACGCAAGATGCTGTCATTCGTAATCTGGAAATCATCGGCGAAGCGACCAAGAATCTGACGAGAGATTTACGGGAAAGGCATCCGGACGTTCCATAGGAAGGGTATGGCCGGGGTCCGAGATCGGCTAATTCACCATTACTTCGGTGTCAATCTGGACATTGTGTGGCAAATCGCCGTAGACGAGTTGCCCAAGGTGGCCTTGCAACTGGAAGAGATTTTGCGAGAAGAGAGTGACGTTTAACATCCGTGGCAATCCTTTGTCGAGATTCTAAGGGGGTGGCCTTGCGCCAGGCCTCGAGGGACCGTGGAGTCGCCTTATGGATTGGATAGGGCTCATCGTCATACCAGTAATCAAGGGCATCATCATCCTGTTGGCGCTGCTGGCCGCTACAGCCTACCTGACCCTGTTCGAACGCAAGCTGGTGGCGCGTTTCCAGATCCGGTACGGCCCCAACCGGGCGGGCAAATACGGGATCCTGCAGCCGCTGGCGGATGCGGGGAAGCTAATGCTGAAAGAGGAGATCATTCCGGGGCACGTGGATAAGCCAGTCTACCTGCTGGCCCCGATCCTGGCCATGGTGCCGGCGTTCGCCATCTTCGCGGTGGTGCCCATCGGACCCGATCTCCATCTGTTCGGCCGGGTGATCCCGCTGCACATGGGGGACGTGAACGTGGCCCTGCTCTACGTGGCGGCCATCGCCTCGGTGGGCACGTATGGGGTGATGTTGGCCGGCTGGGCCAGCAACAACAACTACTCCCTGCTGGGGGCCCTGCGCACCAGCGCCCAGATGATCTCCTACGAACTGCCGATGGGGATCATGGTGGCCAGCCTGCTGCTCATCACCGGCACCCTGAGCCTGGTGCAGATCGTGCATGGCCCTCGCCCGCTGTGGGCCTGGATCTGGCTGTGGCTGGGATTCCCCTTCTACTTCATCTGCGCCCTGGCCGAAACGAACCGCTCGCCGTTCGACCTGCCGGAGACGGAGAACGAGCTGGTCGCCGGGTATCAGACGGAGTACGGCGGCATCAAGTTCGCCCTGTTCTACCTGTCCGAATACCTACACATGATCACGTCCAGCGCCATCATGGCGACGCTGTTCTTCGGCGGCTGGCGCGGCCCCTTCGTGGACCAGCTGCCCTTCCTGTCGGTGATCTACCTGGGCATCAAGATCGTCCTGCTGCTCTTCCTGTTCGTCTGGGTGCGGTCCAGCATCCCCCGCGTGCGCTACGATCAACTGATGAACTTCGGCTGGCGGTACCTGCTGCCGATGTCGCTGATCTACCTGGCCATCACGGCGATCCTGGTCGTGATGCTGGGATAAGGCGCAAAGGAGTAAAGCGTAGATGTCGATCAAGGACTTCATCGAGGGGACACGAGAGATCGCGAAGGCGATGGGGGTGACGCTGAAACACCTGGCGACGCCTCCGCTCACCGTGGAGTCCCCCGATCAGCCGATCCTGGTGTATCCGCGCTTTCGCGGGCGCCACTATCTGCGGCGATACGAGAACGGACTGGAGCGCTGCATCGGATGCCAGCTATGCGAGGCAGCGTGCCCTACGGGGGCGATTTACGTGGAGGCGGCCGAGGACGATCCGGAGAATCCGGTCTCGCCCGGCGATCGCTATGCCCGGGTATACGAGATCAACCTGCTGCGCTGCGTCTTCTGCGGCGATTGCGAGGAGGCCTGCCCGGTGGAGGCGATCGTGCTGGGACACGAATACGCGCTGGCGAATTACGATCGCAAGGACTTCGTCCTCACCAAGGAGGACCTGCTCAACCCGCCGGAGCCCAACGTGATTATCCGGCCGGAGGAGTAAGCCCATGGAGTGGTTCCTGTTTATTCTCTTCGCCTTGACCGCCGTGGCCGGCGGCGCGGGCGTGGTGCTGAGCCGCAACGCGGTCCATAGCGCCCTGTTCCTGCTCCTCAACTTCGCCTCCATGGCTCTGCTGTACCTGTTGCTGGGCGCGCAGTTCCTGGCCATGGCGCAGATCCTGGTATACGCCGGAGCGATCGTCGTGCTCTTCATCTTCGTCGTCATGCTGATCGGGAACGAATCGGTCAACGACATCGTAGCCCGGGAGAGATCGGTGCTTCGAGCCCTGGCCCTGGTGCTGGCGATCCTGTTCCTGGGGGGCGGGACCTACGCCCTGATCACGGGAGCGCAGGGCTCGCCGGCGGGTGCACCGGAGCAGGGGAGCATCCAGGCGGTGGGCTACCTGCTGTACACGCGCTACCTGCTGCCGTTCGAGCTGGCCTCGGTGCTGCTCCTGGCTGCGATGATCGGCGCCATGGTGGTCGCAAGCCGTATCAAGCCGCCGTTAGGACGGCCGAAGGAGTAGGGGATGGTCTCGACAACGCTCTACCTGGTCCTGGCAGGGGTCATTTTCACCATCGGAGCGCTGGGGGTGCTCGTCCGGCGCAACGCCCTCATCATCTTCATGTGCATCGAGATGATGATGAACGCGGTGAACCTGACCTTCGTCGCCCTGTCACGCCAGTTCGGCACCCTGGACGGTCAGGTATTCGTCTTCTTGATCATGGCTGTGGCAGCCGCGGAGGTTGCCATCGGGCTGGCCATCGTGATGGGGATCACCCGACACCGCGATACCACCAACGTGGACCAGATTCACCTGCTGCGCTGGTAATCTCCCATCCCCAATCTCCCATCGCTCATCTCTGAGGCTGGAGATTGGGGGATAGCGAGGAAGCGTAAGGGACTATGATGGAATACGCCTGGCTTTCACTGGCATTCCCCGTGCTGGGGATCATTCTGAACCTGGCCTTCGGGCGTCGCTGGGGAAAGAACGTCACCGGCATAGTGGCCTCGGCCGCGGTGTTGCTCTCTTTCCTGGTGGCGGTGGCCCTGTTCATCGCCCTGAACGGCATGCCGCCCGAGGAGCGAACCGTAGAGCAGGTGCTGTGGCGCTGGATCACCATCGGCTCATTCCAGACGGACATCGGCCTGCTCATCGACCCCCTGTCCGTGCTTATGACGCTGGTGGTCACCGGCGTGGGGTTCCTGATCCACGTGTACTCCATTGGCTACATGTGGGAGGACGAGCGCTACGTGCGCTACTTCGTCTACCTGAACCTCTTCGTCCTCATGATGCTCACCCTGGTCCTGGCCAACGACTTCGTCCAGATGTTCATCGGCTGGGAGGGCGTAGGGCTAGCCTCGTACCTGCTCATCGGGTTCTGGTTCTTCAAACCGAGCGCGGCAGACGCGGGCAAGAAGGCCTTCCTGGTCAATCGCATCGGCGACGCGGGGTTCATCATCGCCATGATCTGGATCTTTGCGCTCAGCGGCCAGCTGAACTTCCAGGCCCTGTTCGAGCCCCAAGCCCTGTCCGCCCTGGGGCTGTCGGCCACAGCGATCGGGCTCCTGCTGCTGGTGGCCGCCACGGGGAAATCCGCTCAGATCCCCCTGTACGTCTGGCTCCCGGACGCCATGGAGGGCCCGACCCCGGTCAGCGCCCTCATCCATGCGGCGACCATGGTGACGGCCGGCGTGTACATGATCGCCCGCATGGCGCCGCTCTACGCCATGACGCCGACGGCCATGACCTGGGTGGCCACGATCGGCGTGCTGACGGCCTTCTTCGCCGCCACCATCGCGCTGGCCCAGACGGACCTGAAGCGCATCCTGGCCTATTCCACCGTCTCGCAACTGGGGTACATGTTCCTGGGCGTCGGCGTGGGGTCCTTCACCGCCGGCATCTTCCACCTCTACACGCACGCCTTCTTCAAGGCGCTGCTCTTCCTGGGCGCCGGAAGCGTCATGCACGCGCTGCACGGAGAGCTGGACATCCGCCGGATGGGCGGGCTTAGGGACAAGCTGCCCACCACGTACAAGACGTTCCTCGTCGGCGCGGCCGCGCTGGCGGGATTCCCGCTGCTCTCCGGCTTCTTCTCCAAGGATGAGATCCTCCTGGGCGCGTGGGAGCGCTCCCCCCTGTTGTGGCTGATTGGGATCGCGACCGCCTTCATGACGGCCGTGTATTCCTTCCGAGCGGTGTTCACGGTCTTCTGGGGCACCCCGCGTGACCGCCGGCTGCATACACACGCGCACGAGGCCCCCCGGGTGATGACGGTGCCGCTGATCATCCTGGCCGTCGGCGCCGCGATCGGAGGGGTGATCGGCCTGCCGCACCTCTCCTGGCTGCACGGCTGGCTGACGCCCGTCTTCGAGGGGGTCATGCACGAGGGGGAGGCGGGGGCCATCGCCTGGGCCCTGATGGGCGTCTCCGCCCTGGTGGCCCTGGGTGGCATCTATTTCGCCTACTACGCCTTCGTGAGCCATCCCCGCCTGGTGTCCGATATCCGGCAGACGCTGGGGCCGCTGGACAGCCTGGTACAACACCGATACTACGTGGACGAGATCTACATGGCCGCCATTGTGAACCCGCTGAAAGCCCTGGGCGACTGGCTGGCGCAGTCCTTCGATCAACAGGGCATTGACGGAGCGGTGAATGGCGTGGCCCAGGGCACCGGCTGGATCGGAGATCGCGTGCGGCGGCTGCAGACGGGATGGGTGGGCACGTACGCCCTGACGCTGTTCACGGGCGTCGTCCTGCTGGTCCTCTACTTCCTCTGGGTGGCACGTTAGGTGCGGGAAGCCACAGGAGATCAGAGATCGGAGACGGAGACTTATGACATCGGCTAGTGGCATACCGTGGCTGAGCCTCATCACGTTCCTCCCGCTGGTGGGAGCGCTGATCCTGTTGCTGCTTCCCAGGCAGGGACGTACGCCCTGGTACTGGGCGATGCTGGTCACGACGGCGACGTTCCTGATCTCCCTGCCGCTGTTCTTCCAGTGGGAGATGGGCGAGGCCGGATATCAGTTCGTGGAGCGGCTGCCCTGGGCTCCGGAGCTGGGCCTGAATTACATCCTGGGGGTCGATGGCATCAGCCTGCTCCTGGTGCTGTTGACCACGTTCCTCGGCCCCATCGTGATCCTCTCCTCGTGGAACAGCATCACGGATCGCCCGGTTACGTATCTGTTCCTGATGCTGGTGCTGGAGACGGGGATCCTGGGGGTGTTCCTGGCCCTGGATCTGGTGCTTTTCTACCTGTTCTGGGAGGCGACCCTGATCCCCATGTACTTCATCATCGGGGTATGGGGCGGGCCACGCCGGATCTACGCCGCGGTGAAGTTCTTCATCTACACCATGGCGGGCAGCGCCCTCATGCTGGTCGCCATCCTGGTGCTCCGCCAGGCGACCGGCACCTTCGACCTGACGGCCATCCTGGGACAGGCGCAGCTGGACCCGAACCTGCAGCGCTGGTTGTTCCTGGCCTTCGCCCTGGCCTTCGCCATCAAGGTCCCTCTGTTCCCGTTCCACACCTGGCTGCCCGATGCGCATGTGGAGGCCCCCACCGCGGGCTCGGTGATCCTGGCCGGCGTCCTGCTGAAGATGGGCACGTACGGCTACGTGCGCTTCGCGCTACCCCTGTTCCCGGAGGCGGCGACCAGCCTGGCCGAGCTGTTCATCGTGCTGGCGGTCATCGGCATCCTCTACGGCGGGATCGTGGCGCTGCGCCAGCGGGATTTCAAGAGCCTGGTGGCCTACTCCTCGGTCGCCCATCTGGGGTTCGTCATGCTGGGCATCTTCGCCATGACGCCCCAGGGGCTGAGCGGCGCCGTGATCCAGATGGTCAACCATGGGCTGAGCACGGGGGCGCTCTTCCTCCTGGTGGGCATGATCTACGAGCGACGGCACACCCGCCTTCTATCGGACTTCGGCGGCGTGTGGGCGGTGATGCCGATCTATGGGGCGTTCCTGCTGGTGACGATCCTGAGCTCGGCCGGGCTGCCGGGGCTCAACGGCTTCGTGGGCGAATTCAGCATCCTGGTGGGCGCCTTCCAGACCCACCGCTGGGCGGCCGCCCTGTCAGCGCTGGGCGTGATCGTGGCCGCCTGGTACCTGCTTCACGCCTTCCGGGAGGTCATGCAAGGGCCGCTGGACAAGCAGGAGAACAAGCACCTGACGGACCTCTCCAGGCGAGAGGTGCTGATCCTGGTGCCCATCACGGTCATGTTCCTCATCATCGGGCTGTTCCCGAGCCTGTTCCTGGATCGCATCAACCCGACGGTGATGGAGCTCCAGCAGCACATCGCCCAATATCAGGCGCCCGCCATCACGTTCCTGTGGAAGTAGAGGGCGAACATGCCGGACATGGAGGACGGCAGATCGCACACGATCGTACCCAATCGCCGTGTTTGATTCCTGCACGTTGCACGCCTGAGAACAGGTGAACCCGTATGGATAGCATTCAAGTTTCGCTCGTTCCCGTGTTACCCGAAGTCATCCTTCTGGTCACCGCCATCGCGGTCCTGGCCGTGGACACCCTCATCGGCGACAAGCGGTGGCTGACGTGGGTCGGCCTGCTGGGGGTCGTCCTGGCCGGGGGCGCCGCGTACAGGCTGGCATCCCAGCCCCCGCAGGACTTCCAGGGGATGGCCGTATCCGACGCGTATACGGCGTTCTTCCGCCTCATCATCTTCACCGCCACCGGCCTGGGCCTGCTGGTGGCGATGAACTGGCTGGACGCCCACGGCGAGCAGCAGGGGGAATACAACGGATTGCTCTTGCTGGCAGCCCTCGGCATGACATTGATGGCCGCGGCCACGCACCTGGTGCTGGTCTTCGTCGCCCTGGAGGTGCTCTCCCTGAGCCTGTATATCCTGGCCGGCTTCGAGCGTGAGCGGGCGACTTCCGGAGAGGCCGCGCTGAAGTACCTGTTGCTGGGCGCCTTCTCCTCGGCCTTCTTCCTCTACGGAATCGCGCTGGTGTACGCGGGCACGGGAGCGCTGGATTTCGCCGGCATCGCGCAGGCCGCCTCCCTCACGCCCACCTTCCTGATCGGCATCGCGCTGCTGATCGTGGGCTTTGGGTTCAAGGTGGCCGCCGTCCCCTTCCACATGTGGACGCCGGATGTGTACCAGGGCGCGCCAACCCCCATCACGGCGTTCATGTCGGTGGGGGCCAAGGCGGCCGGGTTCGCCGCCTTCCTGCGCCTCTTCACGGGGGCGCTTCAGGCCGGCAGGGCGACGTGGGTGCCCGCGATCGCGGCGCTGGCGGTGCTCACCATGACGGTGGGCAATCTGGCCGCGCTGCGACAGAGCAGCCTCAAGCGTATGCTGGCCTACTCCTCCATCGCCCACGCGGGCTACATCCTGATCGGCCTGGCCGCGGCCAACGCCAGCGGCGTGGCCGCCGTGCTCTTCTACCTCTTCGTGTACGCCTTCATGAACATCGGCGCGTTCGCCGTCGTCATCGCCCTGGAACGCCAGGGGGAGGGGGACGTGCTGGCCGACCAGGCCCGGGGCCTGGCCCGGTCCCACCCCGTACTGGCGGCGGCCATGGCGATCTTCATGCTCGCCCTGACCGGGATCCCCCCTCTGGCGGGGTTCTTCGGCAAGCTCTACCTGTTCCAGGCGGCCGTGGAGGCGGACCTCGCCTGGCTGGCCATCGTCGGGGTGATCAACTCGGCCATCTCCGCCTACTACTACCTGCGCGTGGTGGTGGCCATGTACATGTCCGAGGAGGAGGTCCCACCGACGGTGGCCTGGCGACCGGTCCTGGCGGTGGTCACCGGGATCGCGGCCCTGTTGGTCATCATCATCGGGCTGTACCCGGGGGTGTGGCTGGACCTGGCCCAGCGCGGTATCCAGGCCATCCTGGGGTGATCCCCCGCAGATCATTACGACAACAAAAGGGCCTCTGTCAGCTAAGACAGAGGCCCTGGTGATTTCATCGGGATCAGCACCGGCTACGAGGCCAGCGCCTCCTCCTTGATCCCCTCGTACGTGCGGTCCTCCAGCTCGGCGATGAACTTCTCCGCCTCCATCGCCGCCGCACATCCCTGTCCCACGGACGTGGCGACCTGTCGGAAGATCCGATCCTGGATCTCGCCGGCGGCGAACACGCCGGGCACGCTGGTATGTCCACGCTTATCGGTGATCACATAGCCCAGATCGTCCATCTCCAGCTGGCCTACGAAGAGCTCGCTGTTGGGCACGTGGCCGATGTAGATGAAGACGCCGTCGGTCTTGAGCTCGCTCACCTCTCCCGTCTTCACGTTCTTCAACGTGACCGACTGGACCATGCTGTCGCCGTTGATCGATGTGACCACCGAGTTCCAGATGAACTCGATCTTGTCATTGGCAAACGCGCGACGCTGGAGCACCTGGCTGGCGCGCAGTTGATCACGGCGATGAACGATGCGCACCTTGGAGGCGAAGCGGGTCAGGAAGATTCCTTCCTCCAGCGCGCTGTCCCCCCCACCTACGACCACGATCTCCTTTCCACGGAAGAAGAAGCCATCGCAGGTGGCGCAATAGGAGACGCCTCGCCCGGTGAACTCCTGCTCTCCCGGCACGCCCAGCTTACGCGGCGTGGCACCTGTCGCCACGATCACGGCTTTGGCCGCGTATTGCTTCCCGCTGGAGGTCTCCACCACAAAGGGATGCCGCTGGAAATCCACCTTCGTCACGTAATCATACTCAATGCGGCAGCCGAACTTCTCCGCCTGTTGCTGCATGCGCTCCACCAGCTCAGGGCCGGTGACCCCCTCCGGAAACCCGGGGTAGTTCTCCACCTCGTTCGTGATGGACACCTGACCGCCCACCTCGTTGCCGGTGAACAGCAAAGGGTTCAGCTCCGCCCGGGCCGTATACAGCCCGGCCGTGAGCCCTGCCGGTCCGCTACCGATGATGATGACGTTCTCCACCTGCTCGCTCATCTCTTTCTCCTCGCCATGAAAATTCGCAATAGGATCCCATCTTTTTCTCATCGCAATCCACGATGCCCACCCGACCCGGCTGCCGGAACGACTACGCCGCATGGACGCCCGGCGGCGCCAGCTCGCCCGCGTGGTACATCACCAGGGCCACGGCCACGATGGCAGCCGTCTCCGCACGCAACGTGCGCGGCCCCAGCGAGAAGGGGAGGAGCCCCTGGGCCCTCGCCAGCGCCACCTCCTCCGGCGTGAATCCGCCCTCCGGGCCGATCAACAGGGCCACGTCGCCCGGCCGGTCGGTGAACAGGGAGTCCAGAGAGCGCTGCGATTCCCCCGCCCAGCCGATCAGGCCCAGATCAGCCGTGGCCGCCTGCTGACAGGCGGCCGCAAACGTCACCGGCTCCACGATCTGGGGGACGCGGGCCCGGCCGCACTGCTCGGCGGCCTCCTGCGCGATGCGCTCCCACCGGGCCATCCGGTGAGACGAGAGGGGGAGATCACGAACCACGGTCCGCTCGGTGACCATCGGCACGAAGCGGGCCACGCCCAACTCGGTCCCCTTCTGCACGATCCACTCAAAGCGAGAGCCCTTGATCAGCGCGGCGTACAGGACCAACGAGACACGGGGCTCACCGGTCGCATCCTCCCGTCCGACCACCCGGCCGACGGCCTCATCCCGCTCCACACGCTGCAGGGTCACGCGATAGAGCGAGCCCCGCCCGTCCAGCACGGCCACCATGTCGCCCGGCCGTAACCGGAGCACCCGGGCCATCTGCCGCGCCGCGGGTTTCGGGAAACGGACCTGTCCCTGCCGGATCGCCTCGGGGGGCACAAAGAAACGATGCATCAGCCTGCATCCGGGGCCCGAGCCGCCAGCGCAGCCCAGTCGCCCTCCTCCTGCTGCTCCAACACGCGCAATCCACACGACGTGATGGCCGAGACCACATCGTCCACCTGTGAGGTGAGCATCCCGGAGGTGATCAAGACGCCGTTCGCCTTCAACCGATCGGCCAAACCGTCCGCCAACAGTTTGATGACGACATCGGCCAAAATGTTACACAGGATCAGATCATAGCGGCCCTCCGGGGGGAGGGCTCCCATGGTGACCTGGATCCGATCGCTCAGGCCATTGCGCTCCGCGTTCTCCCGGGTCGCCTGGACCGCAGCCGGATCGATATCCCGGGCGTGAACCCGGGCAGCGCCCAGTTTGGCGGCCGCCAGGGAGAGGATGCCGGATCCCGAGCCCTGGTCCAGGACGCAGATCCCCGGGCGAAGGTAGCGCTCCAACAGCCTCAGACAAAGACGTGTGGTCGGGTGTAGCCCGGTGCCGAACGCCATGCCCGGGTCGAGCTCGATCACCACGTCGTTCGGGGAGGGCTCCCAGGCGTGCCAGCTCGGCTTGATCACCAGGCGAGCTCCAACGCGCAACGGCTGGAACTGGGATTTCCAGCCGTCGATCCAGTCCTCCTGGGCCAACTCCCGAAACTGGGGCTCAGGGATCGGATAGATCTGCCCCAGATGCCAAAGGCCCTCCTCCACGCGCTGCCGGATCGCATCCACGCGCTCGTCGATCGGCAGATAGGTCTTCACGACGACGGAGGAGTCTTTGAGCTCGCCGCGAGCGTCGTATCCATTGATCTCGACCACCGCGCCGCCGTTGCCCTCCGGAGGAGCGAACCGATTGAACAGCTCACAGACGGCCTCGGCTGCCTCCTGGTCCACGCGAACGCTGATCTCCAGCCACCTCATCGCTCGCCGGCCTATGACTCTGAGCCTTTGAAGGCATCTCCAATGGCATCCACGATCTTATCGAATACGGTCCGGGTTTCCGTATTGAGGTTCTTCGTGCCCAGCGTCTCCCCCAGCTTTCGCAAGAGCTGACGCTGCTCCTCCGTCAGCTCGGTGGGGACGACGACGCGCACGGATACCAACAGATCCCCACGGCCGCGACGTCGCAGATAGGGGACCCCCTTCTCCTTCAGGCGGAAGACGCGACCATGCTGCGTGCCGGGCGGGATCTTGAGCTTCACCGGCCCATCCAGCGTGGGCACATCCACCTCCGCGCCCAGGGCCGCCTGCACGATATCGATGGGGAGCTCCAGCAGGATATCGTAGTCCTGCCGCTGGAACAAGGGGTGCGGCTCGACGCTGAGCACGACGTAGAGGTTGCCCGGCGGGCCTCCGTACAGGCCGGCCTCGCCCTCGCCCGCCAGCCGGATCTGGGTGCCATCGTCCACCCCCGCCGGGATATCCACCTGGATCCGACGCGTACGACGCACCCGCTTGGCACCACGGCATTCGCGGCACGGCGTCGTGACGACCTCGCCGGTGCCCTCGCAACGCGGGCAGGTTGTGCGGGTCACGATGGTCCCGAAGAGCGGATTATGCTGGCGGCGCTGGATCTCGCCCAGCCCGTTGCACTGAGGACAGCGGACGGGGGTCGTGCCGGGCTCCGCGCCGGACCCGCCACAATGCGGGCACGTCTCCGAGCGAGGGATCTCCAGCTCCTTGGTACAGCCGAAGACGGCCTCCTCGAAGGTGAGCCGCACATCTACTCGCAGGTCCGCCCCGCGGGTGGGAGTACGCCGCGCGGCCGAGGTACGCATGCCGAAGCCGCCGAACAGGTCCTCGAAGATGGACCCGAAGCCGCCGAAATCGGCGAAATCCCCGAAACCGCCAAAGCCGGCACCCTGAGTCGCCGCGTGCCCGAAGCGATCGTAAACGGCGCGCTTCTCCTCATCACTCAGCACCTGATAGGCCTCGTTGATCTCCTTGAAACGGGCCTCCGCGTCCGGTGACTTGTTGATATCCGGATGGTATCGACGCGCCAAACGCCGGTACGCCCGCTTGATCTCCTCTTGCGTCGCGTTCCGGCTTACGCCCAGCACTTCGTAGTAATCGCGTTTGCCGTTGCTCATATCCGCCCAGGTGCCTTTTTCTCTTCACAAACTCAGCCCCCCTATCGTTATCACATACGGAACGAGACGGGGGGCTCATACTGCTATACCGGACAAACCGCTAGCATCATACGTCAAGATCTGTTGTTTGTCAATGTGGCAAAAGTCCGCTATTTCCGCCGAAACAGGCGCATCTTCCACGCCGCGATGGTGTATCCTTTTCGGTGGAAACGCGGCAGGAGCCTTGAGGGGCACACCCCCTCAAAAGAAACCTCCCGGTTTCCGCCTCTCACCCGCCTCGACCGACCTCGTCCACCCGAATCAGGCCGGGAAAGGGCAGGTGCCAGGCAGAGAAGAGGGTGATTGGGCGGAGGGAGGTCCTTCCGCATCTCCCTTGAGGGCTTGCGATGAGGTCGCGGGTCGTCTCGCGGAATTCCCACCATTTTGGATACACTATCGCGCCCACCGGGCAAGAGCATCGCAGATATGGTACACTATGTAGGATCCTAAGTCAGTGAGGAGGGAACATGAACGTGATCGTGCTCAGCTCCAGTCCAAATCGAGATGGCCTGACGGCAGCCTGCGCGGCCGCGGCGGTAGAAGGCATCCGCCAGGCCGGCGGCCAGGCCGAAGAGGTACGGCTCAACGACCTGGACATCGGATTGTGCCAGGCATGTGGCAACGGCTGGGGAACCTGTCTGAACGAGCATGAATGCCAGGAAGAGGACGATTTCCAACCCCTGCACGCTCGCGTCCGGGGGGCGGATGCGCTGGTCCTGGTCACCCCGGTCTACTGGGGGGATCTGAGCGAGTCCGCGAAGGCGTTCACGGACCGGCTGCGACGATGTGAGGCGCCCCGGCGGGAGGAAAGCGCCCTCTTCGGGAAGCCGGTCATCGCCGTGGCAGCCGCTGGCGGCAGCGGCGGCGGCATGATCACCTGTCTGCTGAGCATGGAACGCTGGATCCAGCACATCCGGGCCCGCGTGTTCGATCTCATCCCGGTGAACCGCTGGAGCCGAGACTACAAGCTGGTGGCGATCCGGGAGGCCGCCCGGGCGATGGCGGAGGAGTTGATGTCCTGAGGGCTCCGTCGCGGGGAGGGGGTTTGCGATGCGCACATTTGGATTTCTGGCCTCTCTGGACTTCTCCAGCTGGAGGCCTGAGGAGGTCGTTCGTGAGCTGGGCTACCAGGCCGTGGAATGGCCGCTGGATCACTATCACCCTCAGCGGAAGGGACGCGATGCGCTGTCCCATCTGGTGAAGGTGTCGGCCGAGGCCGGGCTGGAGGTATCGGAGGTCGTCGCACAGCATGACATACTGACGCCGGACAGGGACCTGCATCGCACCCGCCTGAACCTGGTGCGGGAATGCATCCAGGTGGCCGGAGATGCGGGGGTACAGGTCGTCAACGTATTCACCGGGCCGGCCCCCTGGGATCCCCAGGCGCCCAGGCTGGGGGTGGACATCAGCGAGGGGGAGGCCTGGGACATCCTGCAGCGGGCCTTCGACGAACTGGTGCCGCTGGCCGAGCGCTCGGGTGTCTACCTGGCCGTCGAGGCCGTGTTCGGGCATCTGGCCCACGACTACTACACCGTCCAGGAGCTTCTGCGGCGCTACGACAGCCCCCATCTGGGGATCAACATGGACCCCTCCCACTACCGCCTCTACGACAACGACGTCCCGTGGGTCATCCGACAGCTTGGCCCCCGCATCTACCACGTCCACCTCAAGGACGTGATCGGTCGGCCGGGCGTGCACGGCCGGGATTTCATGTTCCCCATGCTGGGCGAGGGGATGATCGACTGGGAGGCGTTCGCGTCGGCCCTCGACGAGGTAGGGTACACGGGGGCGCTCTCGGTGGAGTTCGAGTCGTTCACCTACTACCGGACCGTCCTCAAGGGCGATCCGGCGAAGGCCGCGGCCATCAGCATGGAACAGATCCGGGCGCTGTTCCCGGCCTAGGAGTGTGTCTGAAATTTACCGGCAAGGTGCCTGAGGGGGCTCCCTCAGCTACCAGCCCCACAGGGGGAGGTGTGGAGGGGGCCTCCCCTCCACGGAAATCCCACTTTTCCGGCCTGCACCTGCCTTTCTCGGCCCTTCCCGAAGGACCCGGGCCGAGGCCGGGCAGGTCGAAGGCAGAAGAGGGACTTTTTCCGGGGGGCTCCCCACAGCAGAAGCAACGGCATTTCTCAGACGCGCTCTAGGGGATACTGACAAACCGCAGAGACGCCGGGGGCGCGGAGAATTGAGCATCTCCACGCTCTCTGCGCCTCGGCGGTGCATCTTCATCATCAAACTCCTAGCCTTCACTGCACATGAAAGTGCCCAACCAGATTTGGGCAGGAGGCGACCATGGGTCTTCATGTGGGTCTTATCGGCGGGGGGATGGTGGCCCGCGTCCACCTGGACGCGCTGGCCACCCACCCGGATGTCACGGCCATCTCCCTGGCGGAGCCAAATCGAGCGGCGCAGGAGGCGATGGCTCGCCAGCACACCCTGCGGCGGATCGAGTCCGATTACCGCCGGCTGTTGGAGGATCCCTCGATCGATGTGGTGGACATCTGCCTGCCTCACGACCTGCACCACCCGGTGGGGATCGCCGCGCTGGAGGCGGGCAAGCACCTCCTCAGCGAGAAGCCGATCGCGCTGACGCTGCAGGAGGCAGATGAACTCATCGCCGCGGCCGAGCGGGCGGGAAAGCGCTATTTCGTGGCGCTGAACCAGCGCTTCCTGCCGGCCCACGAGGAGGTCCAGCGCCAGCTCCGCGCGGGGGCCATCGGGCGCCCGTTCATGGCGACGGTGACGGTCATCGGGAACGAGCTGGAGCGCATGAACCAGCCAGGGCACTGGAAGGGATCCTGGGCGAGGGCCGGTGGGGGCGTGCTGGCCGATACCGGCACCCACGTGGTGGATCTGATGCTGTGGTGGTTCGGCGCGCCCGAACGCGTGACGTGTCGCTGGCAGCGCACGGTGGTCGAGGCGGAGGACAAAGGGGACGACACCACCGTCGTCGTGATGGAATACCCGGACGGCCCGCTGGTCACGCTGGCGATGACCTACGCCGCGGCCGACCCCTGGAGCGAGCGCAAGCGGATCTACGGGACCACCGGATCCCTGCACGTCGTGAGCGAGGATGCCGAGCCGCTCGTCATCTTCCAGGGCGGCGAGCGCAAAGTCCTCCCGGTGGAGCACGATCCGAACTGGTGGCCCTTTTCGGTGAAGCGTGGGGTGCATCACTTCGTGGACTGTCTGGTCCACGAACGGGAGTTCCGCGTCACGCCTCAGGACGCCCGGGAGACGCTGCGGGTGATCCTGGACGCATACCAGGCAGCACGAAGGGAGGTGTGAGCATGTTGACCGGATCGGAAGTGATCGTTGAGTATCTGGTTCGTGAGGGGGTCCCCTATGCGATCGGCATCCCGGGCCACGGGAACCTGGGGCTGGTGGACGCGCTGCGCCGCCGCCAGGACGCGATCCGCACGATCCAGGTGCGCCATGAGCAGGCAGCCGCCCACCTGGCCGATGGATACTTCCGCGTGGCCGGCCGGCCGCTGGCCATCTTCACCTCCATCGGCCCGGGTGCGATCAACACTGTCGTGGGGGTGGCCACCGCCTACGTGGACTCGACCGCCATGCTGGTGCTGACGGGCAACGTGCACACCTACATGCGCGGCACCGGCGTCCTGCAGGAGATCGAACGGGTGCGCTGGGCGGACTGGCCGCGCATCCTGGAGCCGGTCGTGAAGGCGTACTGGTCCGTGACGCGTGTGGATCAACTCCCCCGCATCCTGCCGCAGGCGTTCAGCTCCATGCTCCACGGCCGGCCGGGGCCCGTGCTGATCGACCTGCCCATGGACATCCAGTGTGAGGCGGCCGAGGTGGAGCTGCCGCTGCCCATATCGGCCCGCGTCGCGGGCGGGCCGGGCGGCGATCCGGAGGCCATCGCCCGTGCGGCCGATCTCCTGTGGAACGCACGAAGGCCCGTGATCCTGGCCGGTGGCGGCGTCATCCTGGCCCGCGCGGAGGGGGAGCTGCGGCGCCTGGCGGAGCACCTGGGCGCGGCCGTGGTCACCACCATGATGGGCAAGGGCGCCTTCCCGGAGGATCACCCGCTGTACGGATGGCACGTCGGCGCCAACGGCTCCACCGTGGGCAACGCCCTCTGCACGTCGGCCGATGTGTTGCTCGCCGTGGGCTGCCGCTTCTCCGACAAGACGGCCTCCTCGTACAAGCCGGGGGCTTCCCTCGCCATCCCGCCCACCCGGCTGATCCACGTGGACCTGGACCCGCACGAGATCGGCAAGAACTACCCGGTAGAGGTCGGGATCATCGGAGACGCCCGCGCCACGCTGCAGGCGCTGGCGGACGCCGTCGCCGAGCGCGGCCCGGCCAGAGATTACACGGACAGCGAATACACCGTGGAGATCCGCTCGCTCCGGGAGGAGTGGCTGACGACGGTGCGAAAGGCACAGGAGGCCGACGTGCGCCCGATCACCATCGCCCGCGCCCTGAAGGAGCTGCGACGGGTCCTGCCCGAGGATGCGATGGTGCTCACCTCGTCGGGGCACTCCCAGGCCGAGGTCTTCCAGTCCATGGCGTTCACCCGGCCGCGCACCTACCTCAGCGCGGGGGGCTTCTCCACGATGGGATGGTCGGTGCCCGCGGCGATGGGGGCCAAGCTGGCCGCTCCCGAGCAGCCCGCCGTCGCCATCGTGGGGGATGGCGATTTCCTGCAGACGGTCCAGGAGCTGGCGACGGCCGTGCAGTATCACATCCCCATCCTGGTGGTCGTCATGAACAACGCCGGGTGGCAGTCCATCACGGATTTGCAGATCGCCGCCTTTGGGCCGGAGAGTGCGTTCGCCACCCGGTTCCACGGTCCGAGCGGCGAGCCCACCACGCCCCATCTGGCCGACGTCGCCCGCGCGTTTGGGGTGGAGGCCGTGCGCGTGACTGAGCCCGATGAGCTGGCCGACGCGGCCGCACGCGCGCTGAAGCAGGAGGCGCCCTTCGTGATCGAGGTGATGGTGAACCGCGAGTTCGGCCTGAGCGGCGGCGTCGCGGCCGGCTGGTGGGACGTGCCGGTGCCTGTGTATCTGAAGGAGCGCTACGAAGCCTACACCCGCGAGCGGACCCGGGAGCGCGTGTTCGCCGAGTGAAAGGCGATCACAGGCCGCAGGGGGTGAGATAGACCTCAAAACTGTTGACATTCCATGGCTCCCGCCCTATACTGGGCACACGTCTGGACACGCTCGCGGTCGGATCCGGCCGCGAGCCCATACGATAAGATCACGGAACCCGAGAGATCATCCCATGACGGTGCCACAAGAGAACATCACGACCGCTCCAACGAAGCTGACCGAGGATGGACGGATGTGGGCGGCCCGACTGCACGGGCCACGGGACATGCGAGTCGAGAGGGTGCCGCTACCGCCCGAGCCGGGCCCGGGCGAGGCGCTGTTGCAGGTCACGGTGACCACCATCTGCGGATCGGACCTGCACACCTACCTGGACGCGCGCATCGGGGACACGGACCTGCAATCCCCCCTGATCCTGGGGCATGAGTTCGCCGGCGTGGTGATCGCGGTGGGGCCGGACGCCCGCGACGGTAACGACGAGCCCCTGCGACCCGGGCAGCGAGTCGCCGTGGACCCGTCCATGCCCTGCGGCCACTGCGAGTTCTGCAAAAAGGGGCACCCCAACCTGTGTACCCGCCTGCGCTTTTGCGGTCTGTGGCCGGACGATGGATCGCTGTGCGAATACATGGTGATGCCCGCGCATAGCTGCTTCCCAGTGCCGGACACGATCAACGACACCGAGGCCGCCCTGTTAGAGCCGCTGGGCATCGCCATCCACGCGGTGGACCTGGCCAAGCTGAAGGTAGAGGAGAGCGTGGCCATCCTGGGAGCCGGCCCCATCGGGCTCATGATCCTGGAGATGGCCCGAATCGCCGGGGCGCACCCCATCTTCGTGACGGAGCGATTGCCATGGCGGGTGGAGCTGGCTCGTCGCTACGGGGCCGATGCGGTGGTGAACGTCCAGGAGGCCGATCCCGTGCAGGCGATCATGGAGGCCACCGACGGGCGCGGGGTGGATGTCGTCTTTGAAGCGGCGTGGGGCAGCGAGACGGTGGCGGAAGCGGCGGAGATCGCCTGTCTCGGCGGGCGGGTCATCCTGGTGGGCATCCCCAGCGAGGACGTGATGACCATGCGCGCCTCGGCCGCGCGGCGCAAGGGGCTGACCATCAAGATGTGCCGCCGTATGAAGCACACCTACCCGCGGGCCATCCGGCTGGCCGAGCAGCGCAAGGTCGACCTGATGAGCCTGATCACCCACCGCTTTCCTCTATCCCAGGTCGCCGAGGCCTATGAGCTGAACGCCGAATACCGAGACGGCGTCGTGAAAGTGGCGGTGGAGGTCACGTGACGATGAAGGTAGCGGTCACCGGAGGAAGCGGCCGCATCGGGGGCTTCGTCATCAAGGAGCTGCTGGCGCACGGCCACGAGATCGTGAACCTGGACGTGACACCGCCTTCCGAGCCGAGCGGCCGCTTCGTTCGCACCGATCTGGAGGATCTGGGCCAGACCTACGGCGGGTTATCCGGGATGGACGCGGTGATCCACCTGGCGGCCATCCCTCACCCCCTAAGCGACCCGCCAGAGGTGGTGTTCCGTAACAACGTGATGAGCACGTACAACGTGCTGGAGGCCGCCAGCGCGTTGGGCATCTCGCGCGTGGTGTTGACTTCCAGCGACTCCGCCGTGGGGTTTCCCTTCGCCCGCCACGCCATGGCGCCCGAGTACGTCCCCATGGATGAGGACCACCCGCTGTGGCCCCAAGACCCCTATGGCCTCTCCAAGCAGGTGGGCGAGGTGATCGCGGACAGCTTCGTTCGTCGCACGCCCGCGATGACGGTGATCACGCTACGTCCCTCGTTTGTGGTCTTCCCCGAGATGTACGCTCGCTTTCCACAGGAGTGGCAGGATCCCGCCCGCGGCAGCTTTAACCTGTGGGCCTACACCGATGTGCGCGACCTGGCCACCGCCTTCCGGCTGGCCCTGACGGCGCCTCTCACCGGCCATCACCGATTCTTCATCGCCGCGCCCAACTCGCGCATCAAGGACGTGCCCACGGCCGATCTGGTTCGGCGCTACTTCCCGGATACCAAGCGCATCGAGCTGACGGGGACACAGTCGGCGCTGGATTGCCGCCGAGCCGAACGGCTTCTGGGCTGGCGGGCCCAACATACCTGGGAGATGTACGTCTAATCGGATTCATCACCATGCCCCCGCGGGCCGCCATGAAGTCATGAAGTGATGAACAATGAGCGCGGGACCGCCGGGGGCACGGTCAGGAGGCCGGCTCCGACAAGCTCGTCCTTCGCTCTTCGTCTATCGTCGCATTTTCAGACAGGAGGCAGACCATGGGTACCCGCAAGTACGTGATCGGCATCGACTTCGGCACGGAATCCGGGCGGGCGTTGCTGGTGGACGTGGCCGACGGCAGCGAGATCGCCACGGCCGTCCACCCCTATGCCAACGGCGTCATCGATGAGAAGCTCCCCGGGACAGATATCCGCCTGGAGCCGGACTGGGCGCTGCAAGATCCCAACGATTACATCGAGGTACTCAAACAGGCGGTGCCGGCCGTCCTCCAGGAGAGCGGCGTGGACCCGGAGGACGTCATCGGCCTGGGCATCGACTTCACAGCGTGCACCATGCTCCCCACCAAGGCCGACGGCACCCCGCTGTGCTTCCTGCCCGAGTGGCGTGACCATCCCCACGCCTGGGTCAAGCTCTGGAAACACCACGCGGCCCAGCCGGAGGCCAACAAGCTGAACGAGATCGCCCGGGAGCTGGGATACAAGTTCCTGGATCGCTATGGCGGCAAGATCAGCTCCGAGTGGTTCTTCCCCAAGGCGTGGCAGATCCTGGACGAGGCACCGGAGATCTACGAGGCCGCCGATCGGCTGATCGAGGCCGCGGACTGGATCGTGTGGCAGCTCACCGGCGCCGAGAAGCGGAATCTGTGTACCGCGGGCTACAAGGCCATCTGGTCCAAGCGAGAGGGGTTCCCGCCGAACGAGTTCTTCAAGGCGCTGGATCCCCGCATGGAGCACATCGTCGACGAGAAGATGTCCCGCACGATCTACCCGCTGGGGGCGAAGGCCGGAGGGCTGACCGAGCAGGCCGTCCAGTGGACGGGGTTGAAGCCGGGCACCGCGGTGGCCATCGCCAACGTGGATGCCCACGTCTCCGTCCCCGCGGCCACCGTCACGGAGCCTGGCCGAATGGTCATCATCATGGGGACCTCCAACTGCCACATGGTGCTGGGCACCGAGGAGCGCTTCGTCCCCGGGATGTGTGGCGTGGTGGAGGACGGCATCATCCCCGGATACTTCGGCTTCGAGGCCGGGCAGTCGTGCGTGGGCGATCACTTCGCCTGGTTCGTGGAGAACTGCGTGCCGGCCGCATACGAGGAGGAGGCCAAAGCTCGTGGGCTGAACCTCCATCAACTGCTGGAGGAGAAGGCCGCGCGCCTGAAGCCGGGGGAGAGCGGGCTGCTGGCCCTGGACTGGTGGAACGGGAACCGCAGCGTCCTGGTCGACGCGGAGCTCACCGGCCTGCTGATCGGCGCCACGCTGGCCACCAAGCCGGAGGAGATCTACCGGGCGCTGATCGAGGCCACGGCCTACGGCACGCGGGTCATCATCGAGACGCTCGGCGAGTACGGCGTGACGGTGGACGAGATCGTCGCCACGGGCGGGCTGCCGGATCGCAACAAGCTGCTCATGCAGATCTACGCCGACGTCACCGGCCGGACGATCCGGGTCGCGGAGACACGCCAGGCGGGCGCGCTGGGCTCGGCCATGCATGGCGCCGTCGCGGCGGGCAAGGAGGCCGGCGGCTATGAGACGATCGCCGAGGCCGCCAAGCACATGGCCCGGTTGGGGGACGCCGTCTACCACCCGATCCCCGAGCACACGGCCATCTACGACCGTCTCTACGCCGAGTACATCACCTTGCACGACTACTTCGGGCGTGGCGCCAACGACGTGATGAAGCGGCTGAAAGCGCTCCGGGCGGAGATCCTGGCAGGATAGAAGAACGGAGATAGGAGAATCCCCAATCTCCATCTCAAGGAGGCTCCTGCATTGCTTGAATCCCTGCGCGAGGAACTGTGGCGGCTGCACCTGGAGCTCCCGAAGAACCACCTGGTGACCTGGACCAGCGGCAACGTGAGCGCCCGTGACCCCGAGACCGGCTACGTGGTCATCAAGCCCTCGGGGGTACGCTACGAGGAGCTGCGGCCGGAGCACATGGTCGTCGTGGACCTAGAGGGGAACGTCATCGAGGGGAAGCTCAAGCCGTCGTCCGACACGGCCAGCCACCTTTACATCTACCGCCACCGGCCGGACGTCAACGGCGTCGTGCACACGCACTCCCCCTACGCCACCGCCTTCGCCGCGCTGGGGCGCCCGATCCCCGTCTACCTGACGGCCATCGCCGACGAGTTCGGCGGCCCGATCCCATGCGGCGGGTTCGCGCTCATCGGCGGCGAGGAGATCGGCCGGGTGGTGGTGGAATCCATCGGCGACTCGCCCGCCGTGCTCTTGAAGAACCACGGCGTCTTCACCGTCGGCCCCAGCGCGGAGGCCGCGGTGAAGGCGGCGGTGATGGTGGAGGACGTGGCGCGCACGGTGTGGATCGCGCTGCAGATCGGACAGCCAGACGAGATCCCACCGGAGGACGTGGCGAAGCTGCGGCAACGATACGCCACGGAGTACGGGCAGCCATAGAGCGCATGACGAAAGACCAAGGACGGACGACCAGGGGGATAAGCCCTCGGCCGTTCGTCCTTCGTCTATCGTCTTTTCTCACCCGCCTCTGACATGGACAGAACCACAACGCGAGGGCCGGAAAAGGAAGTGGAGGAACACACGATCGAACAACAGCCACGCGCCGTCTTATGGGATCTGGATGGCGTCATCGCCGACACGAAAGCGTTGCACCTGGAGAGCTGGCGCGTCACGCTGGCGGAATTGGGCGTCAGGCTGGATGAGGAAGCGTTTCACCAGGCCTTCGGCATGCGCAATAGCGAGGGAATCCCCCGGATGCTGGGGAGGCCGGCCTCATCAGAGGAGATCCAGCGCATCGGACAGCGCAAAGAGGCGCTCTTTCGGGAGATGTTGCGCGGCCGCCTGCAGCCCGTGCCGGGAGTGCGCGAGTGGATCGCCCGGCTGCGAGAGCGGGGATGGCGACAGGCGGTGGCCTCCTCGGCGCCACGGCGGAACATCACCGCCATGCTGGAGGAGCTGGGATTGAGCGAGGCGTTCGATGCCACCATCTGCGGCGAGGAGCTGAACACGGGCAAGCCCGATCCGGAGATCTTCCTTCGGGCTGCGGAGGCGGTGGGCGTGCCGCCGGAGCGATGCGTCGTGGTAGAGGACGCTATGGTGGGGGTCGAGGCGGCCCGCCGGGCAGGCATGAAGTGCATCGCTGTGACCACGACGCACCCCGCGCCCGACCTGGTCGCGGCCGATCTCGTCGTGGATACGCCGGCGGCGTTGCCAGACGACGCCTTCGACGCGCTGCTAGACAGATGAGGATAAAGCCTCAACAGAAAAAAACCCGGCGCCTCTGGGGCGCCGGGTTTTCGCATCTCATTCTCCCCCACGCGCCGCCTCATACACCAGGTCTAACGCGCGCTGAACGGCCGCGGTCGGAACGAAGCCGCAGCCGGGGGCCGGCCGGATCACCCACGCCCCCTCACGAGGGACGATCTCGATCCAAAAGCTCTGCGTCAGCCCCTCCTCCGCCGCGATCACGTGGACCATCCCCGTCTGGCGCTTGGGGTCATAGAGAAACGACTTGAAGACGACCGTGATCTCCCCTCGCGCCTCCGCCGGCTGAAAGCGATCCGGATCGAAACGATCGATGCGATATGTCCTCAACGAGATGTCCTCTTTGACCGGGATATCGATATGAGCCTGCTTGGACAGCGATAGTTCGTAGAATCGCCTCTGCCCCTGTTCGGACCACTTGCGCTCATACTTGGTGCCGAAGCGAGGGGGAACCTCCTCCACCCGGACCCCGAACCCGGTGTCCGGCACCTGCTCGAGGATCCAATCCACGTAAGGCCGATAATCGGTGACCACCTGAACGTCCCCACCATCGACCAGCCGGCTGTTCAGCAGCCTGAGGAAACCGTGGCCGAACAGGCGATGCTTGACGTGCTTCTCCTTGCGCCAGGGACAGGGGAACAGGGAGTAGACATGCTGCACGGATCGTTGGGTAAAGAGCCGTTCGAACGCGACCCGGGCGTCCACCTGGATGATCCGGACGTTGGACACGCCCGCCTGAGCGATGCGCCGCAGCCCCCTCTGGACGGAGGGCCATTCCATCTCGATCCCGACGAAGTCCCGGTCCGGATGCGCCAGGGCCTGCTGCACCAGATACGCGCCGTTTCCAAACCCGATCTCCACGATCAACGGCGCTTCACGGCCGAACCGCTGTCGCCAGTCGATGGGCCGCTCCGACTGCCGCCAGGGAATGAAAGGCTCCAGCGAAAGATAACGTCGTCTCATCGAATCGATATTAGCCCATCCCATGAGGGCGGGATCCCTCCCCCTCTACCAACTCTTCAGGATATCCCGCCCTCATGGATCGCCACCAGCGTTTCTCAGCTCCCATAGAGCAGATCGGCCACCCAGCTAATTCCCAGCTCGCGCAGCTTGCCCGCGGTGGGCGCTCCCGTCTCCTTGTCCCATCCGTTCATCTCATAATAGAGCTCGATCGCCTCCTGGATATCCTCGGCGGGCACGGCCACTCCCTTCGCCGGGCCGGACTCGAACGGCGTGGAGAAGCGCCAGGGCGCCACGTCGTCCTTGGCAGTAAACCCCTCCCGATAGTTGAAGGCACGGGCCATAGCCAGCGCCCGCTCTCCCACCTTCATCAGCTCGAAGACGGAGCTATTCCACCCCGTCACGCCCCTCACGATGTCCCGCATCTGCTCCTTGCTATAGGGCATGAACATGCACAGCCCCATGCAGTTCCAGAACACCTGCCAGTCGATATGGTACTTGGCCAGACGCACCTTCTCGATGCCCAACGTGTCGGCCGGCAGGGGATCCAGGATGCCCAAAGAGCGCATATCCTGAATGGCCTTGCCCTCCGATTCGTAGCTGGTGTCGTGGATGTTATGCATGTGATCGGCGCCGGTGGGCGAGGTGGCATATCCCAGGTCCAGGGCGAACTTGATTCGGGGCTCGTGCATGGGGACCTCCTGGCCCTTGACCTGCATGGCGTACTTCTCGGTCCCACGACCGATCTTCTGAGCCGCCCGCAAGGAGCCCTCCGCCAGCAGATCGCCGAACCCCTCGCGACGAGCGATCTGCTCGAGCAGGGTGATCATGGCCTCCGCATTGCCGAAGTGCAGGTCAAGCCCGCCCGTGTCTTCCTTGGTCAGTAGTCCCCGCTCAAAGCACTCCATAGCCCAGGCGATAGTCACACCGGCGGAGATGGTGTCCATCCCATAGGCGTTGCACAGCTGGTTCCCGTAAGAAATGGCCTCCAGATCGTCGATGCCGCAGCAGGAGCCCAGCGAGCCCGCCGTCTCATACTCCGGCCCTCCATAGACCGGGTCCACCTTATACCGGTTATCCGTCTTCACCTTGCGCTTACAGGTCACCGGGCAGGCATAACAGGTATCGCGGCCCACCAGGATGGTGTTCGTCATCGTCTCGCCGGTGATCTTCTGCGCGCCCTCAAAGGCCCCCTCCTGGAAGTTGCGGGTGGGCAATCCGCCCGACTCGCTGAGGAACAACAGCCCGCCATCGGTGCCATGGTCATGCAGGCCGCCCGTCCACTCCTCCATGAAGTGCTCCCGCAGCCAGCCGCCCACTTCCATCACCTTCTCCCGATCGGCGAGCGCCACCTGCCCCGTCCCGCGCACGGCGATGGCCTTGAGTCGCTTGGAGCCCATCACCGCGCCCAGCCCGGTGCGACCGGCGGCCCGGGTGGTGTCGTTGATGACGCAGGCATAACGGACCAGATTCTCGCCGGCCAGGCCGCACTGAGTCACCCGAAGGCGGCCGTCCCCCAACTCCTCCTTCAGGAGATTCTCCACCTCGGCGGTCTCCTTGCCCCACAGATGAGAGGCATCCCGAATCTCCACCTGGTCATCGCGGATCCACAGGTAGACCGGCTTCTCAGCTTGCCCCGTGACGATGATCGCATCCCATCCGGCGTGCTTCAGCTCCGCTCCCCAGAAGCCGCCCACATCCCCCTCGCCGAAGCCACCGGTGAGCGGAGATTTCGCCCCCACAGCGTTGCGGCCGCTGCCGCCGATGGGGATGCCCGTGGTGACTCCCGGGGCGAAGATGAGCAGGTTCTCCGGCCCCAGGGGATCGGTGCCCGGCTTTAATTCCTTGAGCAGATAATAGGCGATGAGCCCCCAACCACCCAGATAGGTACGGAAGAACTTCTCGCCCGGCTGCTCAATTCGGGTCTCTCCCGTCGACAGATCGACACGCAGGATCTTGTTGTGGAATCCATAAGGCATGAGGCTTCCTCCTTCACTTGTCTGGACATCGATCACCCATTAAAAGCATCACACACCGAACCACCGAGAGAACCCAGTTCCCCAACGCGAGTGGACCCAATCCCCCTCGGGGTCAGATGCGACCCGGGGACCACCTGATAACCATAGCCTATACAATTTAGGGGCATTCGTCAAGCAGGGTCATTCGCGTCAACTTCAAGACTCTTCTCAGCCTTTCCTTGCCCGGCTGGAGCGGGGGCTCTGGCCTACGGCCCAAGCTCCGCCGGACAACAGTCCGGCGACTCCAAGCGGACTGTCGTCCGCTTGGAGCACGTATGGGCAGGTGGGGTATTCGTCAAGCAGGGTATGAATCCGGACGCGATCATGAGGATGGGGCTCGGGCGAAGACAACTTCCTGGTTTCCAACGGCAGCATAATACGCCGTCAGCCCTCCGGCGACAACGGGATCGATCACCGGGCACCCCAACTGCTCCTGAAGATATGGGGCCAGGCCAATGGTCGAGAATCCCGTGCAGGCCAGGAGGATCACGCCGGCACCGCGATCGAGCAGGCGCCGGGCCGCGACCACGGCGCGCTCCTTCCCCTCCGGCGACATTAGATCCAGGGTCGTCTTCACGCCATCCGGCACCCCCCAACCGACCAGGCGATCGCCGAGCACCCCGGCGACCGGGGCCAGCACGCCCTCTACGATACTGATGGCGCCCACCGGCCTCCCCAGGGACAACGCCATGGCAGCCGCGGCCGAGCCAGCACCGACGACGGGTACCGACACGGCCTGGCGCAGCTCCGGCACGCCAGGATCCGCCGCACAGCTCACGAACAGCGCATCGGCTCCAGCATCCCGCACCAGGGCCTGCCCCAGAGCCACGATGGCGGGCACCGCCTCTCGCTCCAACCGTTCATTCCACAATCCTTCTGGATAGCCCTCAATGCACCGATTGACGACCCGCAGTTCCGGGTCGTCGATGAACGCCTCGATCAACCGCCCATGCCGAGCCAGGACGTCCGGATCGTCGGTGGTCAGCACGCGAATCAGGCCGATGGTGGTCATAGAGCCAGCTCCCTTCAGAAGAGATGAGTCATGGAGCCCACACAGTCGCGCTCCACATGAAAGCGGACCTCATTGTATCACGTCGCCCATGGGCCTCCAAAGTCACACCGATCCAAAACCCGCCGATGGCGTATCCAAACGGGCGGGGTAGGTCAAAGACGGAAACAGGGAGGTTTCGCTCCCCGCCGCATTTCACCGAAAAAGATACACGACCAACCCACCGAACGCGTTGACAGGCGCGAGTGCCTGTGTTATTCTGCGCGGGCGTTCAGCCCGAGTGGGCTGAACCTACCCCGAGGCGGAGATAACAACGGTGAAACGGCCACAGCAATGGGGTCTCCCTCATGTGACAACCTGGTGGGTGGGGATCCAGCGAATCGCCACGGGCGGTGACGAGATCGGCCGGGTCGTGAACCAACTGGCCTGGCCGGTGATCATGGAGAACCTGCTACAGACGCTGTTGGGCGTCGTCGACATGATGATGGTCTCCCACCTGGGCGCCAGCGCGGTCGCCGGGGTAGGGGCGGCCAATCAGGTGATCTGGGTGCTGGGCGCCTCCTTCTCCGCGGTGATGGTGGGCACGACCGTGCTAGTCGCCCACGCCATCGGGGCGGGCGATCGGGCACAGGCGAACCGAGTCGTGAAACAATCGGTGCTGCTGGCCCTGCTCATCGCCGCCGTCCTCGGCACCCTGGGCCACCTCTACGCCGAGGAGATCATCTTCCTCATGGGCGCGGAGCCGGATGTAGCCGCGGCGGGCGGCACCTACCTGCGGATCATCATGCAGATGGTCTTCTTCATGATCACCATGTTCGTGGTGGGCGCCGCCCTGCGCGGCGCCGGGGACACCCAAACCCCCATGAAGGTGACCGCCTTCATCAACCTGGTGCATGTCGCGATCGCCTACGGGCTGATCTTCGGCCACTTCGGCCTGCCACGTCTGGGCGTGGCGGGCTCGGCATGGGCCGCCAGTTTCTCCCGCATGACGGGCACGGCGATCCTGGTGGCCGTCCTGCTCCGCGGCAGAGCCCCCGTCAGCCTGCGCGGCCGGGGCGGATGGCGGCCGGATCTGCAACTAATCCAGCGGCTGTTCCGTATCGGGGTCCCCTCCATGGTCGAGCAGGGGCTTCTCAGCGTCGGCATGCTCCTGTACGGCGTGCTGGTCATCCGGATGGGGACCAAGATCTATGCCGCCCAGCGGATCACCTTCCAGATGATCTCCCTGTCCTTCATGCCGGGCATCGGCTTCGCCACGGCGGCCACCACGCTGGTCGGCCAGAGCCTGGGAGCGGGGGACCCGGAGCGCGCGGAGCGAGGGGCCTGGCGGGCCACGTTCTCCGCGCTGACCTGGATGTCCACAATGGGGTTCCTGGTGGCCGCCTTCGGCCGCCCCCTCATGCGGCTTTTCATCGACGACCCGGAGATCATCCAGATGGGAGCCGACGCGCTGAAGGTGATCGCCCTCACACAGCCTCCCCAGGCCTTCGCTCAGGTGCTGGCCGGCGCCCTGCGCGGGGCAGGGGACACCCGCTTCCCCATGTGGGTAACCACGGCCGGCATCTGGCTGATACGGCTGCCCCTGGCCTATCTGTTCGGCCCGGTGATGCGACTGAGCCTGGCGATGATTTACGTATCCAACATCGTCGACGGCACGATCAGGGCCATTCTGGTATATATACGTTTCCAGCGCGGGCACTGGAAAGAGATCGAGGTATGACCGCCCGCAGAGGAGAGGAGATCGAATTGATGAGGGCTTTGGGATGAGAAAAATCCTCGGAGGGCTCGCCCGCCTGTTGGGCTGGCTGATGATCGCAGTGATCGGCGGGGCGGTCGGGGCGCTGATCACGGTGTGGTATCTGCAGGCGAACCCGACCGCGCAACGTACCGACCTGATTCTGTGGTCACACAGGGCCGAGCCAACGACTTTGCGCGTGGCCATCGCATCGCCCGAGCTCCCCACCCCAACGGCCACCCCAACTCATACACCGACGCCCACGCGCACGCCCACCCCCGAGCCCACGCCCGCCCACACGAGGGATTCCGCGCCGACGCCAACGCCCTCC
Source organism: Chloroflexota bacterium (assembly GCA_013152435.1). NCBI lineage: Bacteria > Bacillati > Chloroflexota > Chloroflexota bacterium. The sequence continues at coordinate 58,491 of JAADGJ010000106.1, forward strand.
ATCGCGGAGGTCGTGCAACGGGTAGGGGCTGCCGTCGTGACCGTCGTCAATTACCAGGGGACGATCGATCACTTCGGCGTCGAGATGGAATCTGAGGTCCGGGGATCCGGCGTGATCGTACACCCGCAGGGATACATCGTAACGAACCACCACGTCATCGCGGATCACCAGAATCTGGAGGTGATCCTGGCGGACGGGAAGGTGATGGAGGCCCGCTGGGTGGCCAGTGATCCCGATCGGGACTTGGCGCTGATCCAGATAGACGGGACGACGACGCAGCTCCCGGTGGCCTCCTGGGGGGATTCAGACTCGCTGCGTCCTGGCGAGTGGGTTTTGGCCATCGGCAGCGCGCTGGGGGATCTGACCAACACGGTGACGTTCGGCATCGTCAGCGGGGTGAATCGGCAATTGGACCTGGAAGAGGGCAGGACCATCGAGGGGCTGATCCAGACGGATGCCGCGATCAATCGCGGCAACTCCGGAGGTCCCCTGGTGAATCTACACGGGGAGATCGTCGGCATCAACGCGTGGATCATCCGGCAGGACGACGGCCCCGACCACACGGTAGCAGAGGGGTTGGGATTTGCCATCCCCAGCCGGGTGGCCCACCAGATCGTCAGCCAGTGGATCGCCATCGACAGCAACAATCCGGAGTGACCCTCGCAAAAAGAAATCCCCATCGCCTTCACGATGGGGATTTTCATCGGTAGGGAGCTCCCCGGGCAGGACTCGAACCTGCAACCAACCGGTTAACAGCCGGCCGCTCTGCCAATTGAGCTACCGAGGATTACCGTCGCAATTATACTGCAACCACCTACCCAGGTCAAATCTTCACCAAGCAGCGAAGGTCCCCTGAGCGAAGCGACCGAGGGAGCCATCTCCTCAGGGCCGCAAAAGCTCTACGCCAGATAATCGCGCAGCTTGCGCACGCTCAGGGGCCCTCGCAACTTTCGCAGTGCCTTCGCCTCGATCTGCCGAATGCGCTCCCGGGTGACGCCGAAGGCCTGTCCCACCTCCTCCAGCGTGTGGCTGTTGCCATCCTTCAATCCGAACCGCATCTCCAGCACCTTCCGCTCACGCTCCGGAAGCGCGCTGAGGATATCCGCCAATTGCTCCTTGAGTAAAAGCAACGCAGCCTGATCGACAGGGCCCGGCAGACTGTCATCCTCGATGAAATCGCCCAACGAAACCTGCTCCTCCGATCCGACCGGCATCTCCAAGGAGATGGGTTCCTGCGACACCTGGGTGATGCTGCGCACCTTGTTGACGGCTTTCTGCAGCCGCCGCTCCACGGCTTCGTCCGCGCGGCGGCCAGCCGCACGCGCTTGCAGGATCTGCTCCTTGTCCTCCGCGGAGAGGATATCCATCTCCAGCACGATCTCCTCCGCGGTGGGCTCTCGCCCCAGCTTCTGCTGGAGCTCCCGCTGCACCCGCACCTGCCGGTTGATGTTCTCGATCATATGCACGGGGATGCGGATCGTGCGCGCCTGATCCGCGATCGCCCGGCTGATCGCCTGGCGGATCCACCAGGTGGCGTAGGTGCTGAACTTGTACCCCATCCGATAATCGAACTTCTCCACAGCCCGCAACAGACCGATGTTCCCCTCTTGAATCAGATCCATCAGGGACAGCCCCCGCCCAACGTAATGCCGGGCCACGCTGACCACCAGACGCAGGTTGGACTGCGCCAGGCGGTCCTGTGCGCGCTGGGCATCCCAGATATCCATGAGCAAAGCCTCGTGATCCTCAACGGGCGCCCCCTCCATCAGACGACGCTTGGCCTCCTTACCTCGCTGGATCCTCTTAGCCAACAGGATCTCCTCTTCGGAGGTGAGCAACGGGTGACGCCCGATCTCCTGCAGATACATACGAACCGGGTCGTTGATCGTCTCAGTGCCCGCCAGATCATCCGAATAGTCGTCGTCCAATTCCATTGAGCCCGCATCTGGTCGCAGAGGGATCTTCTCGGTCATAGCAGCTCCGTCGAGATCATCGTAGGGGGAGAAGAGATCCATCATCCGCCAAGCAAGAAACGACAGATCACGTAGCTGTAGTTACCAACCGGGCTTACCGTGAACAGCTTTCCTCACCCAAGCAATCGGATGAGACGACAACGGGAGCGGCTACTGCGCTCACCCAGGTCTTCAGGAACACGCGCCAGGGGGCCCTGTGCATGACGATGACGAGATAACCTGTACCTTGTCGCCCCGCTAGGAACGACCGACGCGGCCCCGATCGCCCGGGTTACCCGCGCTTTCCTACCAGAGTGCGCTGTGCGAGGATCGTCTGCAACCGGCCGATCTCTCGCGTGCGGTCCCGGACCAGCTGCCCATAATCATGGGCGGCCACGTCGTCCTCCGCCTCCTGGGCCTCCGCGAGCAGCCGTTGCAGCTCGCTTAAAGACCGGCGCACACGCGCGGCGCGCAGGCGCAGGATCGTATCCACCATGTCCTTGACGGCGTGCTCCGTCGGCAGCACGGGCATCCGGGCTACGGCCTGAGACAATCTGGTCCATTGCGGCTGCAAAGCGGCCGAAAGCCGCTCCGCGAACTCCGCCCCCCGCCAGGAACCCTCCGCGGACTGGATCGCCTCGAAGATCTCGCGATTCTCCGTCCGTTCAAAGTCGTCGGCCTCAAGCGGCGTCAGGGATACCCGGGCCAACTCCTCGATCACCTGAGGGATCAGCTCCGGCCGGGCGATGATCTGAGCCAGACAATACTCTTCGACGTCCAGCCGCTCGGACTTGGGGACATCGGCGGGCATGGCGCGTGAAACAGGCTGCCGCCCGTTCCGCGTCCGCCGGGCGACCTGTTGCTCGATGATACGCTCATCGACCTGCACCCGACGCGCCAGGAGCTGGATATAATGCTGCCGCATCACCTCATCGGAGAGCTCCCGGATCAGAGGTACGATCTCGGCCACGGCTGAGGCTTTCCCCCGAGCCGTGTTCAGGTCATAGGTCTCAACGGCCCTCTGCAAATAGAAGTCGATAATCGGGAGCGCCCGATCCACCAGGGCGGGCCACCCATCCGGGTCGCCGCGGATCACCTCGTCCGGGTCCTGGCCATCCGGCAGAGAGAGGATCCGAAGCTCCGCCTGCAACCGACGCTCGTAGCGCACCAGACCATCCGGGGAGGGGACGGGTACCATCTCCCGATCCAACGCCTGCCGCGCTTGCTCCAACCCCCGAAGCGTGGCCTGCTGACCCGCCGTGTCGGGATCCAATGCCAGGGTGAAGTTCTTGGTATACCGCTTGAGCTGGCGCAGTTGCGCCTCGGTGAGCGCCGTCCCCATAGAGGCGACGACGTTGGCATATCCGTGCTGGTGCGCGGCGATCACATCCATGTACCCTTCCACAATGATGACCTGATCGGCCGCGCGGATGGCCTGACGCGCCTTGTCCAGGCCAAACAACGCACGGCTCTTGTCAAAGATGGGCGATTGGGGGGAATTCATGTACTTGGGCTGGCTGCCATCGAGCGAACGAGCGCCGAAGGCGATGACCCGTCCCTGCACATCGCAGATGGGAATCATCACGCGGCCCCGAAAGCGATCGTAGTATCCACTGCCGCGCTGCCGCTCAATGACCAGACCCGCAGCCGCGATGTCCTCCAGAGCATACCCTTGCTCCAGCAGATATCGCTGGCCTGCCTCCCAATCATCCAAAGCGTAACCGAGCTGGAAGGAGCGTATCGCCTCCTCGTTCACGCCGCGTCCAGCCAGATACGCTCGCGCCCGTTCCGCCTCGGGGTGATGAAGCAACAAGTGGTGGTAGTAGAGGGCAGCGGCGGCACATACCGCCCGGAGCCGATCACGCTGCTGCTCCGCCTCCGAGTCACTCGGCCGGGGGGGCTCCAACTCGACGCCCGCCTGGCGCGCCAATAGCTCCAGCGCCTCGCGAAAATCCAGATTCTCGCGGCGCATGATGAAGGTGAAGATATCACCTCCGGTGCCGCACGCTCCGAAACAGTGCCAGGTGCCCGTCTCCGGGAAGACCACAAAGGAAGGGGTCTTCTCGGTGTGAAATGGGCACAACCCCTTGTAACGACGCCCGGCGCGTTTTAGAGGAACGTAAGCGGAGATGACCTCGACGATGTCGAGACGCTCTTTGATCTCATCGACGACGCTCATCGTCGATAGATGGCTCCATAAAGGACTCTGTTACCACCACCCCGGGTGTTGCATTATACGCTGTAGGGTATCGCGTTGTCAAAATGTGGTCGGATGGAACGCTCTGCTCGGTGTGAGGCGAACCGTGGTGGGGGAAGGAAAATGCGATGTCGTCCTATCGGCGCCGCGCCGCCTGCTGACGCAACGCCTCCAGCTGATCCATGACGGCCCGCACCTGCTCGGCGCGCTCCTCCGCCTCCGGCCTGGGATGCAACAGGGACAGGATGTGGGCTATGGAGACCAACAGGACGAGCCCGCAGGTGAGATGGGGGAGTTCGGCCTGTGGGCATGTGATGGCAACTTCGGCCGAGCGAGCCAGCGTGGAGCTCGGGACCCCCACGAACGCGGCGGTAAAGGCGCCGCGATCTCGAGCCAACTGGACGGCGGCAGCGAGGTCGTATCCATCGTCGTCCAGGAGCATGCCGATGACGACATCCCCCTCCCCGACGTCACACATCGCCTCCGCTATGGCGCGCTGGCCGGGCGGGACCGCCTGGGCATCCAGGCCCTGCCGCCGCAACAAAGCGGCGAACAAAGCGACCGCGTGCGCCTCCGTCCCCTCGCTCAGCAGATAGATGTGACGAGCCTCGGCCAGATGCCGGACGATCTCGGTGATCGCCTGCCCGGCGTCCAGCACCACCATCTGAGAGAGCAGCTCGCGCGCGTTGTGGACCGTCCTACGGTACAGCTCGCCCGGGGTCTCCTCCTCCGTCAACGGCTGGTAGCGCGCTCGGATCTCCTGGCGCACGAGTTCCTGCATCTCCTGGCGTAGCTGGGGATAGCCGGAGTATCCCAAACGCTGTGAGAACCGAACCACAGTCGCGGGGTCGACTTGCAGGTGCTGGGCCAGCTGGGAGCCAGACATGAAGGCCGCCTCCTGATACGAGTTCAGGAGGAAATCCGCAATGACCTGGTGGCTGGGCGGCAGGATCGGGTAGATCCGGCGGATTCTTTCCTGGAACATGTGATCCCCCTTTCAATCGGCCGAGAGGTGTTGCCCCTCCTGATGTCCACTGCGCAATGGTGAGCACTCTCAACCAGGATGCCAGGAGCGTTTGGAGAGGTGATCCGACGTTGAGATGGACGATACGCGGGCACACGGCAATCCCTATTGTACCATGGAGAGCCCGGGAGCGAAAGTGAACGCGATCCCGGCTCGCCTCGCCCGGCAGACAGATCATCCGGCCAGGTCTCAGAGAGTATCTGAGAAAAGCCGTTGCCTCTGCCGTGGGGAGGCCCGGAGGGGCGCTGCCCCCCCGGAAAAAGCCCTTCTTCCGCCTTCGACCTGCCCGGCCCCGGCCCGGGTCCTGCGGAAAGGGCCGAGAAAGGCAGGTACAAGCCGGAAAAGTGAGCTTTCCGTGGAGGGGAGGTCCCCTCCACGCCTCCCCCTGTAGAGCTGGTCACTGAGGGAGCCTCTCAGACACCTTACCGGTAAATTTTCAGGCACGCTCTTAGGTGTGTTCTTCAGACACATTCTCAGCGAGATGCGGGCGAATCCCACCCCGCACAAACGCGCAAGCGCCGAGGCGGCATCGCCTCGGCGCCTGTCTTCAGAATCCACCCGACGTCGTCGGGATCGACTACTTGTCTCGCTCGCTCTCGCCCAGAGCAGCCTGAGCCGCCGCCAGCTTGGCGATGGGCACGCGATACGGTGAGCAGGACACGTAATCCAGCCCCACCTTGTAGCAGAACTTCACCGACTCGGGCTCGCCGCCATGCTCGCCACAGATGCCCACCTCCAGATCGGCGCGAGCCTTGCGGCCCAGCTCCGTCCCCATCTGCACCAGCTTGCCCACCCCCTTCTGATCCAACACCTGGAAGGGATCCTCGGGGAGGATCTTGCGCTCGACGTAAAGGGGCAGGAAGCGGCCGGCATCGTCACGGCTCATGCCGAAGGTCGTCTGGGTCAGATCGTTGGTGCCGAAGGAGAAGAACTCGGCCGTCTGAGCGATCTCATCGGCCAGGAGCGCCGCGCGCGGCAGCTCGATCATGGTACCGACCTTGTACTCGAACTCGACGCCGGTCTCCTCCATGACCTCCTTGGCCACGCGATGGACGATCTCAGCCTGCAGATCGAGCTCGTTGCGATCGCTCACCAACGGGATCATGACCTCCGGGAAGACGTGGATGCCTTCCTTCTTGACCTCAACGGTGGCCTCAAAGATGGCGCGAGCCTGCATCTCGGTGATCTCCGGATAGGTCACGCCCAGGCGGCAGCCGCGGAAGCCCAGCATCGGGTTGAACTCATGCAGCTGCTCGATCCGGTCGTAGATCTTCTGGGCGGGCACGCCGATCTTCTTGGCCAGTTCCTCGATCTCCTCCTGCTCGCGCGGCAGGAACTCGTGGAGCGGCGGATCCAGCGTCCGGATGATGACGGGATACCCGTCCATCTCCCGGAAAAGGCCCGCGAAGTCGCTGCGTTGCAACGGCAGCAGCTTGGCCAACGCCTTGCGACGCGCCTCCGGCGTCTCGGCCAGGATCATCTCACGCATGGCATCGATGCGATCGCCCTCGAAGAACATGTGCTCCGTGCGGCAGAGGCCAATGCCCTCGGCGCCGAAGCCGCGAGCCACACGGGCATCACGCGGGATGTCCGCGTTGGCGCGCACGCCCATGGTGCGGAACTCGTCTGCCCACTCCATGAGGGTGGCAAACTCACCGGTCAGCTCGGGCTCCACCACCGGGGCCTGCCCCAGGATCACGCGACCGGTGGAACCATCAATGGTGATATAGTCGCCCTCGCGCACGACGACGCCGTTGGCGCTGAACTGGCGCTTCTCGTAATCGATGAGCACGTCACCCGCGCCGGCTACACACGGCTTCCCCATGCCGCGGGCCACCACAGCGGCATGGCTGGTCATGCCACCGCGGGCGGTCAGGAACCCCTGAGCAGCGGCCATGCCGTGGAAGTCCTCAGGAGCGGTCTCCACGCGCACCAGGATCACCTTCTCCCCTGCGCTGCCCAGCTCCTCGGCCTCGTCAGCGTCGAAGACCACCTTGCCCGTCGCGGCGCCGGGGCTGGCGGGCAGGCCGGTCGCGATCACCTGCACCTTCGCGTCGGGGTCGATCATGGGATGCAGAAGCTGGTCGAGCGCGTCCGGGTCCACACGCTGCACAGCCGTCGCCTTGTCGATCAGCCCTTCCTTCACCATGTCCACGGCAATCTTCACGGCGGCGAGGCCAGTGCGCTTACCCGTGCGGGTCTGGAGCATGTAGAGCTTGCCCCGCTCGATGGTGAACTCCAGATCCTGCATATCCTTGTAATGCTTCTCCAGCCGCTCGGCGATCTCCAGGAGCTCCTTGTACGCCTCGGGCATCTCCTTGGCCAGCTCGTCGATGGGCTTGGGCGTGCGAATACCCGCCACCACATCCTCGCCCTGCGCGTTGGTCAGGTACTCGCCATACAGCTTCTTCTCACCCGTGGAGGGGTTGCGGGTGAAGGCCACGCCGGTGGCGGAATCCCAGCCCATGTTCCCAAAGACCATGGTCACCACGTTGACAGCGGTGCCCAGATCGTCCGGGATCCGGTTGATGCGGCGGTAATCTCGGGCACGACGACCGTTCCAGGAGTTGAACACGGCCGCGATGGCCATCTTCAACTGCTCGTAGGGATCCTCGGGGAAGTCCTTTCCGGTCTCCTCCTTGATGATCCGCTTAAATTCCTTCACGATCTCCTGGAGCATCTCGGTGGTGAGGTCCGTATCCAGGCCGCCCTCGGTCTTGGCCTTCCACTCGTCCAGCACGCGCTCGAACTTCTCGCCATCCACGCCCATGACGATCTTGCCGAAGAGCTGGACGAAGCGCCGGTAGGCGTCCCAGGCGAACCTCGGATTCCCGGTCAGCTTGGCCAAACCTTCCAGCGTTTCCTTGTTGAGGCCCAAATTGAGGACGGTGTCCATCATGCCCGGCATGGAGAATTTGGCGCCGGAGCGGACGGAGACCAGCAGGGGGTTCTCCGGGTCTCCGAACTTCTTACCCGTCTTCTCCTCGATCTTGCGCAGAGCCTCCAGGGTCTGCTCCCACATGCCTTCCGGGAACTGCTGGTCGTTGGCCAGAAACGCGTTGCAAGCCTCGGTCGTGATCGTGAAACCCGGCGGAACGGGCAAACCAGCCCGGGTCATGTCGGCCAGACCGGCCCCTTTGCCGCCCAGGAGAGCACGCACACCATCCCACGAGCCCGCATACTTTTCCGCCTCGTCTACTTCCTCGAAGAGGTATACCCACTTCTTGCTCATAGAATTGAATCCTCCTTAAAGAGAAGAGTGTCAACGGTGCAGAGAACGAATCACCCCAGGCATCAAGCACCCCGGCCAGGAGACATCACCACTACCTGCGCCGGGGACGTACCAACGTGTATTATAAGAAGGGGCGGCGATTTTGGCAAGTTGGTTTACAGCGCCGTAAGTTATCCTGTCCCCCACAAGGCCGAAAAAGCGCGCCGCTGAGCGCGAAAGGGCCCATGCCTCACCCGAGGGCTTTGCGGCGCGATTGACGCCTCGGAACGCGGCGCCTATAATGCGTTCAGTGCCAAGCGGAGGTGCATATGTTAGACGTCGTCGTGACAGCCGGGTTTGACCCCCAACGCCCGGACCCGCTGGCAGCCGCGCTGGGCGCCTCGCAAAAGGCGCTGATCGACGTGGCCGGGCATCCCATGATCTGGTGGACGGTGCGAGCCCTGCGCGCATGTCCTTTCATCGGACATATCGTCGTCGCCGGACTCGATCCCGCGCTCCAGATCGATCTGGGCGAGGGCGTGACATGCCTGCCCAATCACCCCGATCACTTGGAGAACGCCGTGAGCGGGGTCAACCACCTGCTGTCCCTCAACCCAGACACGGAACACGCCCTGTTGGCCTCAGGCGATATCCCTCTGCTGCGCCCGGAGACCGTCCGCTGGTTTGTGGAGGCCTGCTCCGCAGGAGATCACGACTTCTACTATTCGGTCGTGGAGGACCAGGTGATGGAGGCGCAATTCCCCGGAGCAGGCCGCTCCTACGTGCGACTGAAGGAGGGGCGATTCTGCGGCGGCGATCTGTTCCAATTCCGAACCAGCGTGCTCCAGGCGAACCTGGATCTGGCCCGCCGGCTGCTGGCGGAGAGGAAGAACCCGCTGCGCCAGGCCCAGATGCTCGGGTGGGGGACGCTGATCAAGCTCGTGCTGGGCCGCCTGACCATCCAGGAGGGAGAGCAGGTCGCCAGCCGGCTATTGCGCTGCCGAGCGAAGGTGGTCATCTCTCCTTACGCGGACCTGGCCATGGACGTGGATAAGCCCCACCAACTGGAGATGGCGCGCCGGCTGCTGGCAGAACGAGCGGAGGTGCAAACGGGATGAGACGCACGCCCCTGGGACGATGGCTGATCGCACGAGACCGAGCCTTCAGCGAGTGGTGTCGGCGCGTCGGCCAGGGGCGCGCACGACGGTGGGCCGTGCTGGGCGCCCACCTGGGGGATGGCTGGATCTGGATCTCCACCCTGGTCGCCGCGCTGATCCTCGCCCCGTCGGATCGACGGTGGCTGATCTGGCGATGGGCCGCGGCCATGCTCATCGCCGGGGGGATCACCACCTCGCTAAAATTCGCCTGGCGCCGCCAGCGGCCCACGCAGATCGGCGGGTTCTACTCCCAGACGTACGATCAGCATTCCTTCCCATCCGGACACGCCACCCGCATGGGCACCGTGGCCGTCTTCGTCCCAACGCTCCTCCCTCGCTGGGGTTGGGTGGTGCTTCCCCTCGTGCTGTGGGTCGCCTGGTCCCGGGTCGCCCTGGGGGTACACTTCCTCCTCGACGTGGCCGTCGGCCTGGCGCTGGGGATCATCATCTCGCTCATCGCGCTGGCCGTGTGAGTTCGCAGGCGACGAGTGTGGTATAATGCGATGAGCGTCCATCGCGTGGACCGACAGCCGCGCGAACCGTGATCTTAAGGGTGGTCGAACGCAAAGTTGCCCGTTGACCGCATTGAGAGCACTCCATCAGATTCGGTGTGCCCATACCATTTCCCGATGAGGAGGCAGACATGACACGTCCGGTGACTCTGTTTACAGGGCAATGGGCCGATATGCCGCTGGAGGAACTGGCCGCCAAGGCCAAGGAGATGGGATATGACGGCCTGGAGCTGGCCTGTTGGGGCGATCATTTCGAGGTGGACAAGGCCCTCTCCGACGATGGGTATTGCCAGAGCCGATGGGACATCCTGAACAAGTACGGGCTGAAGTGTTACGCCATCAGCAACCACCTGGTGGGACAGGCCGTGTGCGACAACATCGACGCCCGCCACAAAGCGATCCTGCCCGACTACGTATGGGGCGATGGGGATCCGGAAGGGGTGCGACAACGGGCAGCGGAGGAGATGAAGAACACGGCGCGGGCGGCTGCCAAGTTCGGCGTCAAGGTGGTCAACGGCTTCACCGGCAGCTCCATCTGGCACCTGCTCTACTCCTTCCCGCCCAACCTGCCGGAGCAGATCGACGCGGGCTACCAGGACTTCGCCGATCGCTGGAACCCTATCCTGGACGTATTCGATGAAGTGGGCGTCAAGTTCGCGCTGGAGGTCCACCCCACGGAGATCGCCTTCGATATCGCCTCGGCGCAACGGACACTGGAGGCCATCAACCATCGAGAGGCCTTCGGCTTCAACTTCGATCCCAGCCACCTGGGCTATCAGGGAGTCGACTACGTCCGCTTCATCCGGATCTTCCGGGACCGCATCTATCACGTGCACATGAAGGACGTCTACTGGTCGCCGACGCCCACCGAGGCCGGGGTGTTCGGCGGGCATTTGAACTTCGGCGACTCCCGTCGCTATTGGGACTTCCGCTCGCTGGGCCGCGGCCGCATCCAGTTCGAGGAGATCATCCGGGCGCTCAACGAGATCGGCTATGAAGGGCCGCTGTCGGTGGAGTGGGAGGATAGTGGCATGGATCGCATCCATGGCGCCACGGAGGCGTTCGTCAAGCGCATCGACTTCGAACCTTCCCGGGTGGCGTTCGACGCCGCCTTCGCGGAGCAGTGACCGCGAGGAGGTTCCGACACAGCGAGAAGAAGGGCACCTCGGGCGAGGGGTGCCCTTGTTTCTACGGCAGGCCGATCTGGAAATACGACGACGGACGACAGATGACTGTCCGGAAGCGGTCCAAGTAGGATAGATCCAAGATCCACCCCCCCGCTATATGAGGGGTCAAAGCGGGAGAAGACGGGCGATGCCAGCGTGGGAGGAAACCCCCAAGCGCAAGCTGAAGGTGGATATCGGAATGCTAGAAGATGCCTTCAGCTACCGCGACCCCTGGGGGATGTCCCGCCATTACCTGGATCTGGAGACCGGCCAGGTGATCTTGATCACCGAGGATGCGCTCCTCGAGCTGGAACGCACTCGTCAGGAAGTCCACGATCCGGCGTCGGAGGAGCCCGTCGATTCGGAGCAGGTTCTCGAGCAGCTCGATTCGCCAGAGCGAAAGCGGGAGGAGTTGCTCGTGGCCGACCGTGATTACGGCGACCGCTATGTCCCTATTCCCCAAGATGAGTCTCGCCAGGCATATCGGGATATGGAGGCTTTCATCGCCACGATCGGGAACCCGCAACTGCAGGACCGTCTATGGGATGCCATCAGCGGCCGCGGCGCGTTTCGCGCCTTCAAACACGTGCTCTACGACTATCCCGACGAGAGAGAGCGTTGGTTCGAGTTCAAACAAGCCCGGCTGCGACAGCGGATTCTGGGCTGGCTGGAGTCGATCGGGATCGAGCCGATCATCGAGGCTCCGCCGGTTCCACCGCCTGAGCCCTCAACAGCCTCCATCCGCAGTCTCCTTATCGCCGAGGTGCTGGCCTTCATGCGCGCGGTCGTGGGAGAGCATGGAGATACACCTCTTCCCGGGGTGATCCGGATCGCGCTTATCGGCTCGCTGGCCACCGGCAAACCGGATCCGAGAGATGTGGACCTGCTGGTGACGGTGACGGACGATATGGACCTCGCCCCGCTGGCCAAGCTGGCCCGCAGATTGCAAGGCCGCGCTCAGGGCTTGGGCCGTGGAGCCGATGTCTTCCTGGCTGATCCGCAGGGACGCTATCTGGGGCGAACGTGCCCCTGGAAGCGATGTGGCCCGGGTATCCGAACGCGTTGTGAAGCGCTGCATTGTGGCCGTCGGCCGTATCTATACGACGATCTGCACAATCTGACGCTCCCTCGAGAGCTCGTTCAGGCGCCTCCCATCGAATTGTGGCCCGAGGTGATCACGAGGGTTGCGGTGCCCCAGGACCTGGAGCAGGGCCTGCTGGCGCCGCTGCGACGCAGCTGAATTTGGAGGATGCGATGGCGACAACGTATCCACAACGAGAGGGCGGCCTCATGATCTACCCGCGCGGCTGGCTCCGATGGGCGGTCAAGGCCCCCATCCTGCTGTGGCGGCTGGGATTCGGGCCGATTTTGGGCCGGATCTTCATGCTGCTCACCACCACCGGGCGCAAGAGCGGGCTGCCCCGCCGCACGATGGTGGAGTACCACATGCTCAACGGGAGGATCTACGCCCCCTGCGCCTTCGGCCCCAAGGCTCAATGGTACAAGAACATCGTCGCCGACCCGCGGGTGACCGTGCAGACGGCGCATGGGGTCCAGAGCATGATCGCCACCCGGGTCACCGACGATGAGGAGATCCTGGCCGTATACGAGCTGCTCCGCCGCCGTGACCCGGTCATCCTGGACGCCTACCTGCGGTCGCTGGATATCCGCCCTGACCCGGCCGATGTCGTGGCCAAGAAGGATCGCATCTACTGGCTGCGGTTCGATCCCACCGACGAGCCCACGCCGCCCCCGCTGGAGGCCGATCTGGCATGGGTATGGCCGGTGGTGCTCGTGTTGCTGCTGGGGTTGTGGTTACTCCGCCGCAGAGGCGCCGGCGGGTAGGTAGCGGCGGCGTGGGAGCCGCCGCTGCTGTAGTCAAAGGACACGTATCGCCCAAGTTAGCAGGCTGAGCTCCCATGCTCAGCCTAGCAGCGGCATGGGAGCTGCCGCCGCTGTAATCGAGAGTTTGCTCTATCCGCCCAGCCGGTCGGGCTCCCACGCCCGGCCGGGCGGCGGCCTATTCGTCAGAGGCTCTATCAGCTTGCAGGCATGGTATACTGAGGATGCAGAGAAGCGCCGCGCGGCCAGAAACAGCAGAGACTTTGAACTATGAACCGGATTGGCAAACAGCCGCCTTGTCACCGATTCTTTCTGAATCCCTACCAGGGTGCCCGATTCACGCGTTGTCCGGAATGCAATGACAAGACCCGACTGCGCAAGATACCGCTGGTGATCCACGTGCGTCCGCTGAACCTGATAGCGCTAAGCAAGACCTCATTTTGAGCTCGTCGGTGGATGGGGACCAAGTGAATGAGTTAGCGCGCTCTGCAAGTTTCCGTGAGCATATAGGCCAGGTCCGAGCCCGGCTGGTTCAACGGCTGAAGGATTTCCAGCCTGGCCCGCGCACTTTCATTACCGCCTTCTGCGTGGGCACGACCATTGGCGAGTACGCCGCGTTGGCCGGCGCGACCACGCCGGAGGCGATCATGGCCGCCACCGTCGCCTTGAGCGCCCAGCTCGGCGCGAACTTGCTGGCCGACATTATCGGTGACCGGGAGCCGCCGCCAGGGCTGACCGTTGACGAGATCGCTGAGGCGGTGCAGGCGCGCCTGGAGCGGGGCGACGACCTGCAGGCGGTGCGCGCCCTGCTCCAGGAGTTGGACCTGCTGCATGCAGCGTTGGAAGCATGGCAGCGGACGGACGAGCGGCTGATCCAACTGGTGGACGAGCTGTCCCGCCATCCGCAGCTCATCGCCGCACAGGTGACCCAGGATGTGGTGAAGGCCCTGGACCCGCACCTGGCGGGATTGGAAGAGCGGATAGCCTGGATCGAGGCCCTGTTACGGGATTTGGCTCAGAACCTGAACGTATTGCGACCCCAGCTACCTCCTCTGGATCTCCCGGAGGGGCTCCTCTCTGCCTTTGTGAGCTCGGTCGTTCGCGAACTGCGCCCGGAGCGGCGCATAGTGGCCGATGCCATCAGGAGCCTGGCATTAGTCCGCCCCTGGCTGTTCGAGGAAGAACCGCCCTCTCCGCGGGCGTTACCAGAAGCCTATCTGCGTTACGTGCGCCGCTGTGACATCTTCATCCTGGTGATCGGCCACGACATCACCGATCCCGTTTACGCCGAGTACGAGACCGCCCACCGCTGTGGAAAGCCCATGCTGATCTTCTTCCGAGAAGGACTTGCGCCCTCAGAGGCGGTAGCGGCGTTCCGGCAGCAACTGGAGCAAGACGGAAGCTGCAAGTATGCCACTTTCCGGGATAACAAAGACCTGGCCCGCCAGGTGCGCAATGGTGTGGCACTGCACATCATCGAGACCTACCGTGACCACTTCTCATCGGAGCAGCTGCGCGAGAACCTCTTCCCTTATGCCGACGATGAGGTGCTTCTGGCGGAGTATCGAGCCGAGGTAGCCCGGCGCTATGCTCTGATGGACCTAAGTGGCGTTCCGCACCACCCCCAGGTCCCTCTGCCGATGGACGACCTTTACATCCGCCTGCATCTCCTGGAGCAACATCCAGGTGACGAGATACCTGGCGAGGTCGGGGATGATCCGCGAGCCTGGGTGCAGAGACAAGCACGAATGGCCGTGGAGCGACGACGGGAATGGGCGGAGCGCTTTCGGTGGCGTTCCACTTCCGGCAGCCAACCCGAAGCGGTGGAGCCGGAGGAGGCGTTGGAACGTAGTCGCCGTCTGGTGGTGCTGGGAGAGCCGGGGGCCGGCAAGTCCACCCTCCTCCGGTATCTCGTCCGGCGCCTCGCCCTGCGGGCCGATGGGCCGGTGCCCATCCTCGCCTCCCTGGGGCCATACGCGCACCTCATGGCCCGGGGCGAGCATAAGCCACTCCTGGACTATATCCTGGACGGAGTGACGCGGCCCTGGGGTCGATGGGGGGAACGATTGCGGGATTCCCTTTACAGGGTGCTCCAAGACGGACAGGCAGTGCTCTTGCTCGACGGTCTCGATGAGGCGGCTCGCTATCAGGCCGCGGTGGCCCAAGAAGTCGTCAGGCTTCCGGCCTGGGACTCGGGCCGAATCGTCATCACCTCCAGGCCGCTACCCTATTGGCAGGCCGGGAAGCCCAGCGAGTTCGGGACGCTGGCCCACTACGAGCTACTTCCCCTGGAGCCGGACCAGGCGCTCCCCTTCGCCCAGGCCTGGCTGACGCAGGTTGCTCGGCATCGGGGATATTCCGACGAGTGGACTCAGAAGCGGCTGGATTGGCTGAAGCAGCAACTGACGGATAACCCACTGACCCAGGAGGCGGCGACCAATCCGCTGCTCCTCACGTTCCTGGTCATCCTGGCCGGACGCTCCGATCGTCAAGGGCGTCCCCTTCCATTGCCGACGCGCCGGAGCGAGCTGTATCGGGCGTACATCGAGGGGCGCGGCGAAAATGAGGCATTGCTCTCCGCCTGGGAGCGGGAGCGATCGGAAGACAAGCGCCTGACCATCGGTCATCTGGAGGGCGATGAAGCGGCATCCGCGGCCATCGAGGGGCTGTTCGTGATCGCTTTTCAGCTTCAACGGGGCTACTTCGGCGGCGGGAAACCGGAGGAGGTGTTCTGGGACAACGCGAAACAGGGCCTGGCGCGCTTCTACCAGGGCGAATGGGAGATGGGTCGCAGACAAGCCGATACGCAGGCCGAGGCGGTGCTGGGCTTCTGGCTGAGGACCGGCCTCCTGATCAGCCACGAGGCTCCCGGCGGCAAGGCCCTCTCCTTCCGCCACCTCTCTTTCCAGGAATACGGCGCGGCGCGGCGGCTGGAAGCCCTGGGGCCGAATCACCCGGCCTTTCGAGAGGCGTTACGTTGGGATGGATGGGACGAAGCGCTGGTGCTCCTGGCCGATTTCACCGCCCACTTGGATGTGCTCATCGAGCGCCTGCTGCCGCTGGATCCCTTCCTGGCCGCCCGCTGCGCCGGCGTGCGAGCAGATGCTATCTCGCCAGCTACCGCCGATCGTCTGGTGACGAGCCTGACTCGCCTGGCAGAGGACATCTACAGCCCGTGGCGGGAAGAGGCAATCGTTGCCTTAGGTATCTCACATCGGCGCGAGGCCATCCCCGCCCTTATCCAGCTCCTGCAGGACGAAGAGTGGCTCGTGCGCCGGGCCGCCGCACAGGCCCTGGGGAAGCTGGAGGCGAGCGAGGCCATCCCTTCCCTCATCCAGCTCCTGCAGGACGAAGCGTGGTTCGTGCGCCGGGCCGCCGCCGAGGCCCTGGGGAAGCTAGAGGCACGCGAGGCCATCCCCACCCTCATCCAGCTCCTGCAGGACGAAGCGTGGCCCGTGCGCCAGGCCGCCGCCGAGGCCCTGGGGAAGCTGGAGGCGAGCGAGGCCATCCCCGCCCTCATCCAGCTCCTGCAGGACGAAGCGTGGCCCGTGCGCCAGGCCGCCGCACTGGCCCTGGAGAAGCTGGAGGCGAGCGAGGCCATCCCTTCCCTCATCCAGCTCCTGCAGGACGAGGAGTGGTTCGTGCGCCAGGTCGCCAAACAAACCCTGGGGAAGCTGTGGACACGAGATGATATCCCCGCCCTCATCCAGCTCCTGCAGGACGAAGAGTGGCTCGTACGCCAGGCCGCCAAACAAACCCTGGGGAAGCTGTGGACACGAGATGATATCCCCGCCCTCATCCAGCTCCTGCAGGACGAAGCGGGATTCGTGCGCCGGACCGCCGCCGAGGCCCTGGGGAAGCTGGAGGCACGCGAGGCCATCCCCGCCCTCATCCAGCTCCTGCAGGACGAAGCGGGATTCGTGCGCCGGACCGCCGCCGAGGCCCTGGGGAAGCTGGAGG